>JAQBTI010000126.1 GCA_027624995.1 Chloroflexota bacterium | reverse complement strand
GCCCCCTCATCCTAACCTTCTCCCGCGGAGGGGAGAAGGGACTTCTGAGACAGGCTCCATGCCGTGTTCCTAAACCCGTGTGCTATACTCCCGACCGCTATCGGGAGGTGACCATGGCAAAGCGACCGGACGGACGGGCCGCCGATCAACTACGTAACGTCCGCATCGAGTTCGGCGGCCAGGAATTCGCTGAGGGCTCGGTGCTGATCGAGACCGGCAAGACGCGTGTGCTATGCGCGGTAAGCGTGGAGGACCGAGTCCCCCCCTTCCTGGGCGGGACGGGCAAGGGCTGGATTACCGCCGAGTACGCGATGCTCCCCCGCTCCACCAACACCCGCACTCCCCGCGAGAGAACACCCAGGGGAAGAACGCAGGAGATACAGAGGCTCATCGGCAGATCGCTTCGGGCCGTGGCGGACCTCAAGGCTTTGGGCCCCCGGACGCTGACCGTGGACTGCGACGTGTTACAGGCCGACGGCGGCACCCGCACGGCCGCCATCACCGGCGCTTACGTAGCCGTCCACCAGGCTCTGGCTTCGTTAGTCGAAGCAGGAACGCTTGCCTCGGTACCCCTCAGGTGCGCGGTCGCCGCCACCAGCGTAGGAGTCATGGACGGAAGTCTTCTGCTCGACCTGTGTTACGAGGAAGATTCAGAGGCGGGTGTGGACTTCAACGTGGTCATGACGGACGCAGGCGAGTTCGTGGAGGTACAGGGCACTGCGGAGGGCGAGCCCTTCTCGCGCGAAACCTTGGACGAGGTGCTCTCGTTGGCGGCGAAGGGAACGAAGGAGCTATTCGCGGCCCAGAGAGAAGCGATAGTGGCGCTGTAGTCGGCCGCAGCCTGGTTTGTCCAAGGACGGGACAAGTGCGCGGTCGGAGCCTTAGTCGATCAGCACCCCGTCTTTCATCGTTACCGAGCGATCCGCAAGGGCGGCTACGTCGGAGTCGTGGGTTACCAGCACCAGGGTCGTGCCGGTCTGCGTTCGCGCATCCAGCAGCGCCTGTAGGACCGCCTGGCCGATGCCGCTGTCGAGATTGCCGGTGGGCTCGTCCGCCAGTATGAGGTCGGGGCCGTTGGCGAGCGCCCTGGCGATGGCGACCCGCTGCTGCTCCCCGCCCGAGAGTTGGCCCGGACGGTGGTCGAGCCGGTGGTCCAGGCCCAGTAGACTGAGCAACTCCTCCGCCCGCTTTCGGGAGTGCGAGCGCCCGTTTCGGGAGAACTGGATCGGCAGCTCCACGTTCTCGACGGCCGTTAGGGTCTGGATCAGATTGAAGAACTGGAATACGAAGCCGATCTTCTCGTTGCGGATCTCCGCGAGTTCGCCCTCGCTCATCGACGTGATGTCCACACCGCCCACCTCGACTCGGCCCGATGTCGGGTTATCGAGGCCGCCCAGAAGCCCCAGGAGCGTGCGCTTGCCACTGCCGGACGCTCCCAGAATGGCAACCAGTTCGCCTTCGTTGACGCTGAGACTCACGCCATCGACCGCACTGACGGTGGCGTCTCCCATCCGGAATTCCTTCCTGACGTCAGTTGCACGGAGGACTACGCGTCCCGGCTCTTCAGTCACTGCTCCACTCCTTCGACGTCGCCCGGCGCTCTGGGCAAACGATCAGTTATTCGTATCTCAACACCGTCAGGGGCTTCTCCTTGGACGCTGGCCACGCGGAAATCACGGCCGCTCCCAATGCGACTCCGATGGCGACTACCAGGACCAGAGCCACGGACACCGGGTTCGGACTGATCGGGATGTCCGACTCCAGCCTGTTCATCACGACCAGAACTATCATCGACAGCGCGACTCCAATGGCCCCACCCAGGAACCCGATTATGGCGTTCTCCAAGAGGAGCGCCGTCAGGATCCTCGAGCCCTTCGCCCCGACCGCCTTCATTGTGGCGATCTTGCGCCGTCGCTCCATAGTCGCCAGGGCCACGCTGTTGGCAATGATCACCGCGCCCGCGAACAGGGCCAGCGCGGACAACACCATCGGGAATACGGCGATCCTATCGAGGATGTCCTTGAATACTCCTGCGACCGTCCGCGTTTCCATGGCGATGGCGCCAGGCACGGCCCGAGTCAACTCCTCTGCGATCGCGGGTCCGTCAGACTCGTCCGCGGTCATGATGAAAAACGCGTTGGTGGGCGTAAAAAGCGAATCGAGGCCTCCAATTGGAATGATGAATCCGCCGTCGTCGCTGAAGCCTCCAGTCGCCGGCCACTCCTCGACCGTGATCCCGACGAGCTCCAGGTCCGTCTCGCGGCCCCCGACCAGCTCTCCGTTCACTCGGTGAGCCCCAATGTCGAAGGTCAGTGTGTCTCCGATTTCGAGGCTCAGATCTTCCGCGACACCGCTGCCTACGACTACCACGGCCTTCCCTTCGTCCGATGGTTCCAGCAGACGGCCCTCAGATAGACTCGGCGGCCCCTGTTCGGGCACGCCCCGCCGGGCTACCATCGTGCTTCCCCACCTTCGGCCCGTTTCGCCGTTGACGGCCACAATCCGGGCATCCTCGTACTGATGGTCCTCCACGACGTTATTGATACTGTTCAATGACGAAACGGCCTCAGAAGCCCGCTGAATCGTCAGCACGTCGGCCTGGGGGATCATCAGTAGCACGTTCCCTCCGACTGCGTCCTCGGATATCTCATCCGCCAGGTCCTTGAGTGTGTCCCCGAGCATTACTATCGAGGCCATCGCGAATATCCCGATTACCAGTGCCAGCAGAGTGGACGCCGCTCGACCCTTTTGGCGCGACATTCCCCTCAGAGCCAGTTTCAGGTTTATGCTGCCGAAGCTCGGCGACTTTCCGACGACCCACACGAGTCCGATGAGAACGATAGTCAGGACGGCAAGAACTGCCAGAGCGCCGTATGCGCCTGCCAGGCCCACGACCGGGTTCGACAGAAAGACGGTGGCCACGAGTCCCATCACGGCTGTCAGGACGATGACGACCAACAACGAGACTAGGCGCCCCGTTCTTGGCACGGCCGTCCCCTGGGACTGGAGGACGACGTTGGGGCGGACTTGACTGGCGGCCAGAGTGGGTAGGAATCCGAAAACGGTAGTCGCGACGATCCCGACCACCAGGCCGGTGTATATAGGCGCGACCTGGAGCTTCCAGCCTACGTCTACCTGAAGAAACTGCTCTCCCACACCAGTCAGGGCTATGCTGAGGGCTATGCCCACCAATATCCCGACGACGCTCCCGGCGACCCCGAGGACCAGCCCTTCGATCATGAAGAGCAGCGTGACCTGTCTTCCCTTAAGGCCCAGGGCCTTCAAGACACCGATCTCCTGGGTGCGCCGACCGACGACTACCAGCATAGTGTTGAGGATGCCAATCCCGCCGATCGCGAGCGACACTAGCCCAGCCACTATTATTACCTTCCCCAGCACGTCGGTTGTGTCCTCGATTTCGGGTAGCCTAGCCGCCGCGGTCTCGACCTCGATAGGGCTTCCGTCGCCCAAGATGAAATCCCGCGCAGCCACAATCGCCGCCGGCGAGTCCGCCCTAACAGCCACGATGCCGGGAAACGCTCGAGCCAGCCTGGCCGCAGCATCTGAAGCATCAGTCTCGGGAACTGTCAACAAGAAGGATATGGACGACCGGGGAATAGAGGGGTCGATAGCGCCCAAAGGCGCAAGAAGGGCAGACTCGCCGATGGCATCCTGGACCGGCAGGTCGCCCGCCGTGACGCCGACCACTTCCAGCGTGACCGTCCTGCCGTTTACGGCGATGTCTCGCCGGCTGCCTAGCTGGCCGGCCGCACTTTCTCCGAGGAGGGCTTCGAAGCCGCCCATCACCATTACCGGGCTTCCCTTATCCCCCGGACCGAGATCTCGTCCATGCGCCATCTCTACGGCTGCGGGCATGGGCTCGGCGGCGATGAGCGTTTGGACGAGCCCGCCCTCAGTGGGCCCCTGCCTGCCTCTCGGGAGCAAGAGCTTGGCGTCGGAGAACACGTGATACTCGACAACGTTGGCCACGCCGGTCAGGGATTCGATCTCCCGGCGCACGCGGTCGCCTAGGTCTACTGTCGGGGCCGGAAGGTACACAAAGACGTTGCCATCCGGTCGATCGTCGAGCGCTCCCCGCTCTACAAGCCAGATGGTGGCCTCTATGTCCCGGGCCAACGTCTGGGCCTCGGCGTCGGTCCTGGTCTTGACGAACAGCACGCTTGCTTGGTTGCCCTCGACCTTGAAGGTCTCCCGCGCCGTCGGGTCCTTCACGTCCATGTACGCGAACCAGGGCATCGGCGGAACGAAGTACGGAGCGAAGACGCCACCCGAAGCCTGGTTCGAAACCAGTCCCGTGATCTCGAAAGTCCCGGAGTTTTCGATTACAACCCGGTCGCCGACGCTTACGCCGAGTCTGCTCGCAATGCCTTTGGCCAGAACGACATCACCTGGCGAGTTAAGGAGTTGGCGGACCGGAACGTCCTTCGGCTCGATCGACGCCAGCTCTCCATAGAGTGGGTAGTTGTCCGGCTCCACCAGATATGGCTGGAACCACTGCAGCACACTGGCCTCACCTGCGGGCGCGATGAACGACGGACGATCGGGGTTCGGGAGAAGGAACCAGGCAGAGTCGGCCGGATCCATCCGAGACACCAAGGCGTCCAAGGCCGCCATGTGCTCCTGCGGGAATGGTTCGCCGTTCCTCGTGGACACGACGATATCCCCCTGATGGGTGGCCTGTATGTCTTCGGTTACCGAGTCTCCGATAGAGAGGCTAAGGGTCTGCAGTCCGACGACAGCCGCAACGCCTACTGCGATGGCGAAGACCGCGAACAGCGACCTCCGCCGCTCCCGCTGCAGCGATCGAAGTGCATGCCGGACGTAGAATAATAGTTGGACCCTCATCTCACTCCTTCAGCCGGCTTTTCACGCTCAGTCCGACCACCGCACCCGCGTGACCTTAACCTGCATTTGGCGTGGCGAAATCGGCCTCAGGGCCTATTGTTAGTAAACAATCAGTACTACGTCGCGACCTGCGATGTCGAATCAGTCCTTCTGCACCATGTCTATGTTCACCGCCCTGCGCGGTGTCACCTTGAACGCGACGGCCGGGGCGGCGCCTCCCTCATTACTGTCGGTGATATTAACTACGGTTGGGCCCTCCAGGTAGCTGATCTCATCACCTTCCAGTCGGAAGGGACGGTCGTGGCCGGGGTAGAAGACCCTCGACGAGTCCAGCATCTTCTCCACGCTCCCGGCGACCTCGTTGGTGTCCCAAAACACGTTGTAAGGCAGACCGCGCCGGACCGTCCCCGCGTCCGGCATGGCGTCGCCGGCAACCAGGACTCTATCACCATCCACGCCGGCCAAGATGCTGAGGTGGCCCTTGGTGTGTCCCGGCGTAGCGATCACGGAAAGGCCCTTCAGCGACCACGTCGCCGTCGGACACAGGCTCGACGGTTATCCTTCCGAGGACATCAGGAACGCCGGCCGCGAAAGCCAGGTCGCCGCTCTTGGGACTGCGTGCGTAGTCAAGTTCCTTCGAGTGGACGAGCACGCGTGCGTTTCTAAAGAGATCGACATTCTGGCAATGGTCCCAGTGCAGGTGCGTCAGGATGACCGTGTCGATGTCTTCTGGCTCAAGGCCGCGGCTCTGCAAAGCCCCATAAACCATGGCCCGGCGCGATGACGGGCCTGTGTCGATCCTCAGCTTCCGATCACCTATCGTTACCAATGAGACAGAAGACCAGCCAAACGACCCCTGGTCCGACACGAAAGCAAAGCCGTAGGTCAGAACGTCCAGATTTGCCATTGTTCGCTCCTTGCCTAGATCAGTGCGAGATAAGTCTGGCGGGCAATGCGCGCCTGTGCCAAGCGATGGAGGTGGTTCATGCCTCGTTCACTCCAAATTGACAGCTACGTTTGCGCACGAGTATAATCCTACAAATGCCTAATAGGACTTACCAGCCCAAAAAGCGTCGGAGGAGCCGGGTTCACGGCTTCAGATCACGAATGAGCACCCAGGGTGGTCGGAACGTGCTACGCCGCCGTATGTTCAAAGGACGAGAGCGGCTCACGGTCTGAACCGCGTAGCCGGGCGTTTCCCACGCCTACCATGTCAAAAGGCCCGAGTCTTACCCGTTCAGCGGACTTTGCCGCGGTTCGACGTGAGGGGCGAAGCTGGTCCAGTGGACTCCTGGTGCTCCGAGCGCGTCCCAACGGTCTGAACGTAAGCCGGTTCGGTTTTTCGGTGAGCAAGGCGGTAGGTGGTGCGGTGGTCCGGAATAGAGTAAAACGAAGACTCCGGGAGACCGCTCGTCTTACCGGGGTCCAGCAAGGGTGGGACCTCGTATTGGTTGCCCGCAAAGACGCCGGTTCCGCGGACTTCTCGATGCTTAGCACTTCCATGACGAGCCTGCTCCTCCGAGCGGGAGTCTTGGAGGCTGGTGCCGCCCGCGCTGATTCGCCCTAGGCGGACCCATGCGAAAAATCGCGCTCTCCGCTATCCGAATCTATCAACTGGCCATCTCTCCTTACTGGCCGGGCGCCTGTCGTCATACTCCAACTTGTTCACCCTACGCCTACGAGGCGATCTCAAAATACGGAGCGGTTAAGGGCATC
>JAQBTI010000125.1 GCA_027624995.1 Chloroflexota bacterium | reverse complement strand
CCCGGTCTCCTCTCCCCCGCCCCATCCTCGGTTGCTTGCACAGCCATAACCCCCGCCCTACCTTGCCTTTTCGTTCTCGGAGGGCGTTTGGATTTCCTATCCCTCTCCGCTCGCTTGACCAAACGATGCTGGCCGGAACCGATGCGGCCATCCCGCATGCGTTGGCCCTGGATCGAAGCCGCGACGCTCGACATCGCCCGTCGGAGCTTCGCTACTGACGACTCGCTCGGTCAGCCCAACCCGACTCCTTCAAGGCCCTGATGTCCTCCTCACCCACGAGGGCCCGCCGGCTCCAAAAGCACCGGTTGTCAGAACGCACGCAACGCCAACCGCAAGAAGTCTCCTGACTTCAGTTGTTCTCTCAACGTAAGCGGCTTATCTTAGCGCATGGACGAAGCGACCCGAAACTACCTAGCTGAGATCGGCCGAAAAGGCGGGAAGATCAGCCGCCGGACGCTCGACCCGGAGTCCGCTCGGGCGATGGTCCGCGTTCGAGAAGCGCGTCGTGCATTTCGGCAATTCCGAGCCACATGCTTTTGGTCATACGATCCTGATCTGGTCATAGGCCCGGGTGACGTCGACTGGGTCGCTCGAACCCTCATGCGACATGGGAGTCGCGCCGCTTGGGCCGTCGGGAGACGTCTATGCCATTGACCGACTTCCAGCGAAGGGTTCTCGCCGTGCTCGCCCCGGGAAGAGACGCTGCTGGCTACCTAGCCGGTGGGGCCGCATTGCACTTCTCCCCGAACTCCGCGCGCTACAGCCATGATCTCGACTTCTTCCACGACTCAAGCGAGAGGGTGGCCACGGCCTTCGCCAAGGACGGCAAGGTCCTCGAGGAAGCTGGCTTCGTTCTTGAGCTGGTTTTCAGCCAACCCGGTTTCATCCGGGCGATCGTGTCCCGTGACGATGCGGCCACACAGATCGATTGGGCTCACGACTCCGCCTGGAGATTCATGCCGCTCGTTCGTGACGAGCTGGGCGGCTTTCTGCTCCACCCCGTCGATCTCGCTGCGAACAAGGCCCTCGCCTTGGCGGGTCGTGACGAAGCTCGTGACTTCGTGGACATTCTCTACATCCACAAACACATCCTGAGGCTCGGCCCCCTCGTGTGGGCCGCCGTGGGAAAGGACCCGGGCTTTTCCCCCGAATCGCTTCTCGAGCAGATGAAGCGCAGCGGCCGATTCCGGCCCGAGGATTTTGCGAGGCTCGACCTCGCACGACCGTTCGATCTGCAAGAAGCCAGACCTCGGTGGAGGGCCGCGCTGGCCGAGGCCGAGGCCTTTGTGGGACACCGTCCGGCGGAAGAGGTCGGCTGCCTCTATTACTCGTCAGAGCGCTCCCGATTCGAAGAGCCTTCGCCCGGCCTGGACCTCGAGAGTCAGGGACTGGTCACGCATTTCGGGCGACCGGGAGGGGTTCTGCCCCGCGCCACAGACTCGCAGCCCGCCGAGGAGGAATAGCGGGGCCCTCGGCCAATTCTCGAGGCCTACCTCGAGATCAGCACTGCGAGATCACTGTGACGCCTTTGTCCTGCAGCAGGGCGACGTCGTCGCAACTCACCCCGGTCCCATTGAGGGAAACCGTGTGGCCTCTGATAAGCCCCTCATTGTCGATCAAGGGTTGGATATCGGAGAGGGTCAGGTTGTTGTCGAGGAGGAGCACCTGGAGGAAGGTCAGCCCAGTCAGCGGGCTGATGTCCGTGACCGAAGTGTCTTCGAGGCCGAGCTGGGTGAGGTCCTCGAGGGCACTCAGAGGAGATAGGTCCGGGACGGAGTTTGCACCGAGGTCGAGGATGTCGAGCGTAGTCAGGCCACGCAGCGGTTCGAGGTCGGTGATCGAGTTGTCGAAGAGGACCAAACTAAAGATGGTAGTCAGGCCAGCCAACGGGCCGATGTCGCTGATCGAGTTGTGATCAAGGCCGAGCAGCTCGAGGCGGGTTAGGCCGCGCAGAGGGCCGATGTCACTAATCGCATTCCGAGCGAGACTGAGGCCGAGGAGGTTGGTGAGCCCGCTCAACAAGCTGATGTCCGTAAGAGCGTTTTCTTGTAGGTCGAGGTACTCGAGGCCGATGAGTCCGCTGAGCGGGCTGATATCGGAGATCGAGTTACCGGCGAGAATCAGCTCTTGCAAGCCGGTGAGGTTCTGCGCCCCTTCGAGGCTTGTGATGCTCGCGCTGATGGCGACGACACTTGGAAGCGTGGTGACGCGCTCGCACGTTAGCGCATCGCCGACGCCGAGGTTGAGCGCGCTTCGCACTGCCGCTTCGAGACCGGGGTCAGCGAACGCCGCGCCCGCGTTCCCCTGGGTGCCGCAGCGCTCCCCCGGCTCGAGAAGTGGCCCAATGGTTTCGCCACAGCCCGAAGCGCAAAGCAGGAGGCTCGCCAACAGGATACGTGGTGCGCTTTTCATCGGGACAAGGCGAGCACGAATCGAAATCCGCTCAGGAAAGACGGCGCGAACCCTTTTGGGTCCGGCGGGACGGGCACCGCGCTTCCGCCACCGGTGCCGACGGCGCTGGCCCATCCGATCGAGACCGCGGCGACGGCCCCGATGAAAGCGATCGTCTTCAACGGGCTGAAGCGGGCAGTTTCGACCCGTGCAATATCTGCCGCCAAGACACCGAACCTAGGAGGCTGAAAGGCGGCGCCGGGGGCGACCGCAACGGACGAGACGATGGAGTCGCGGACGACCATCGGACTCCTCAAAGTCATCTTAAGTCCACTGGCATCCGTGATCCGCACCGATGGGGGCCGCTGCTCGGCGACCAATCTCTCCGGGGCCATGTCAACGGGCTCCCATGTCTTACACCCTGCGAGCAGCGCCAGAAGGAATACAGCCGACAAGGGTCGGGCCGCATAAGACCAGACGTTCATATCTGGAGTACCTCCCCGTGATGAAGTTCGACCCGCATCCATACGATACAGCAGGTTCTCAGTCGGTGCACTGGGAGTAGGGCGGCCCTCTCCATTTGTTCAGGAACGCGCGGGGTAAAGAATGTGGGGACGGACCGACACTCCAGTCCGTCCCCACACGCCATTCATCAGAACCTCGATCACGAGGCCCTCACCCTAACTGCGGTTCCCTACGAGCAGATACCTTCGCTGATGCAGAGGTTGTTCTGGAACTCGCTGGCCGGCAACACGAAGCACACCTGGCCTCCGTACGCACCTCCGAAGGCAATCGGCACGCCTACCGCTGGGAAGAGCGGGATGTTGAGTCGCTTGATGTCCTGGAGGTGTTGACCCTCCAAGAAGTTTTCAGCCGAACGCTCGAAAATGAGCTGGTTCTTGAGCTCTGCCGCCGTGGTGCCGCCTGAGTAATCCGGCAAACCAACCGCGTCGTGTAGCGCGTCGAAGATGGCGACCGCGGCCCCGGCATTACCCAAGTCGATCTCGTTCTCCGCGATGATGAGCTGCGCCTCTTCCCAACTGGCCAACTCGAGAGGCGTATCGGCCGTAGAAAATTTGCTCGTGACCCAGACCTCAATTCCGGAGTTCGAGTTCACGACCCCCTTGTCCGTCACGGGAATTCGTGGATCGGGCACTCCCTCGGTCATCACGCCCCGATAGGTGGAACCGATCGTCACATTGTCGTCGTCGTCATTGAATTCCCACAGTTTGTTGTACAGGTCTTGGTCGACGCCCGAGTACTGTAATTTGTATGAGAAGCCCGCTGGTACTGCCGCAGCAACAGCAGCCGCCGCAGCCGTCTGGCCCATGTTGAGCAGCGCTCTGGCCTTTCCGACCCTTGCCGCGTTCAAAACGTCGCCAGACGCCGTCGCGATCGCAGCGTCGAACCGATCGACAGCTAGCTGGAAGGACTGCGCCAGCGTCTGCACGGGGCCCCCGTCGTAAGCCACTGAGTTTTCGCACATGGCTTCACCGAAGTACAGGTAGGTGTATCCGACGTACAGGGATACCTCGGCGGTGAACTTCGCCTTGTCGGGAACCTCCGCCGCGGTCCAACCTTCAAGCTGCTCCAGCGTCTGGTCACCAAGCCACCGCGTCCTGGAGAGAGGCTGATAGATTGCTGGTTCATTGCTTCCGCAATCCGCGCTCGCGAAGCGAGCTCCGTACCCGCTGGGGTCGTGGACTCTCTGGTCCCAGATGTTCAGGACCGAGTTCTCTGACGCGTCAGCCCACTCCATACCGGTAAGCGCGCTTGCGGCCGCATAGTAGCCCGCAGCGCACCGGAACTCGTTGGCCACGCTCGCCACGAGCAATGAGGCGGCGCCCGGTACCTGGAGGTCGGTTGCCACCACCTGTGAAGGCGCCTCCACGCTGAGAAGCTCGTCCAACGCGCTACACCCGGCGAAAAATAGCGCCGAGCAGATCGCGAGCGCCGGAATGACATCGAACTTGAATCGTCTGTTTATCGAGTGATTTTTCATGGTTCTCGGCCCCCTATCGGCTCAAGCGGACGGTGAGCGTCAACGACGTCAGCGGCGGAATCGCAGTGTCCTGCTGCGGCTCTCTATTGCCCGAGAACGTGCTCGTGGGATCGATCACCTCTGGATCGTGATGTGGATATTCCTGCCACTTGGTCCAGATCATCCCGAGATTGCGCGTGGCGATATTGATCGTACCGCGGCTGGCCCCGATCGCTCCAGCCCATGACGCCGGCATCAGGTAGTTCAGGGAGAGTTCGCGCCAGCGAATGAAGGATGCATCGTTGATCCACAGCGCGAACTCGCCGCTGGCGCCGAACTGGGCCTCGGCGATCTCGTTGATATAGATGCCGCCGTCTCCGACGCCGCCAGGACGCGCGGCGACCTCGAGCGGCTTCAGGTTCAGCTCAGTCTGCTGCCACGCGGCGTATCTCCACCAGGCCTGTAGATCATATTTGCTTTGGCCGAGCTTGCCTTGGATCAGCGTTGACAAGGTGAGTCGCTCCCCGATCCGGACGGACGTCGAAAAAGACCCCTCGACGCTCGGATCCGGGTGCCCCTGGTAGATCCACGCATCCGTGTCGCACTTGATCTGTCCACCGTCGCCGTCATTACAACGCATGGTGTCTCTGTTGATCTCTTCGGTGCCGGGGATGAATTCGGCGAAGTTCACCTCGGGGGCAAACATCGATCCGACCGGGAAGCCCTCCTGGTGTCGCGTCGTCCATCCCAACTCCACGTTGCCGGGCAGGCCTAGCTCCGTGATCCGGTTCTTATTGGTGGCCATATTGAGGTTCATGTCCCAGCCAAAGCTGCTGTTGTCGATGATCTGGGCGCCAAGACCGACCTCAATGCCTTTGTTGGAGATCTCACCGATGTTCACGAACTGACTCCCCCCAAAACCCTCCGAGGGAGCGGTCGGCCGCGCCACGATGGCGTCTTTCGTCTTCTGGTCGTAGTACGTGAAGTCGAGCGTGAGGCGACCGCTGAAGAGCGACGCGTCGAAGCCCGTCTCGATCTCGACACCGCGCTCCGGACCGAGGCCGGAGTTCCCCGGCGAATCCGGAGTCACCGTCGCCCCTCCGACGGCCGACACCCTGGTGGTGTAGCTGCGGAGCGCGGAAAAGGCGTCAGGCTGCTGGCCGGATTCGCCGTACGCGGCCCGAAGGCGGAACTGGTCGAAAACGTCGAGTCCCCAGAACGACTCCTCACTCACCACCCACGATGCGCTCAGCTTCGGGTAGTAGACGAGGTCGAAGTCCTCACCGAACGAGCTGTTGTCGTCTGCCCGGACCGCGGCGGTAACGAAGAGGCGGTCCTTCCAGCCGACCATCTGCTGGAGGTACACGCCGACCGTGTTGTTTTCGACGAGCTCGTCGGTCGCCGTCACGCTGGTACCAGTAGCAGTAATAGCAGACAGCCCGATCGCCGGAAAGCGACTACCTGAGCCCGTCAGATCCCGGATGGACTTGGTGTAGACCTGGAAGCCTGCGGACGTGGTGGACGCGAAGTTGTCGGTCAGCGACCGCGTGCCTGTCGCAGCGTAGTCGAACGTGGAGTAGATCACCGCCTGCCGATTGGTCCTTCTGCTGCCGGCTGCGTCGTTCGCGCTGTAGAACTGTGCAAACTCAGGACTCAGGAACTCGTTGAACTGGTCCTCGACCTGGTTGGTCAGGTCGAGGCCAAAAGTCATCTTCTGCGTGAACCACTCGAAGGGAGTGTGGGTCGCGGTGATACCCGCCGACATGCGCTCGGCATTGAGAGAATTATGCTCCTTCGCGTAGCGCGACTCCGGCGTGGCCCTCCGGTATCCGCGGCGATCAGGGGTGCGGGCCAGGTCCGCCGGGCCGGCGTAAACCGCTTCCTCATACGGATAGTCGGTGGGAAGGTCGATCCGGCTCACCCCGATGCCTGCATTGGCGGAGATGACCAGATCTTCAGCCGGCCTGGAAGTGAGGTTGAGCCGGCCGTTGTACCGGTCCGCCTCATTGTTGAACGTCACGCCGTCGTCTAGGGCAGCCGAAGCGGAGACGAAGTAGCGGAAGGCGTCCGAGCCGCCTGAGACGTCGATGCCGTAGTACTGCGTGCGAGCGTTCCGGAACATCAGGTCCGACTCGGCCTGGTTCTCCAGAATGTTCAGCGTCTCGATGTTCCCCGTGTTCGGATTCACCCCCCAGTTGGTTGGAGTGTGCCCTGCGGGGTCTTGGAACCACTGTACTCCCTGGCGCGTCGTGTAGTT
>JAQBTI010000124.1 GCA_027624995.1 Chloroflexota bacterium | reverse complement strand
CTCCAGCGCTGGAAACAACCGGTAAGCCGCACCCGACCGACGGCTCTAGGCGCCGTGGCACCTCTTGAACTTCTTGCCACTGCCACACGGGCATTGCTCGTTGCGGCCCGTCTTTCCGGCGCCGGCGACAACAGTCTCTTTTGACCGCCCGGCCACCTGGGCCATGACGCTCTCGTTGTTGGCTGACCTTCTGGCCCTGCCCCCATTTGCACTACCTGGAGGGCCTACCGAGACGTGGAAGATCGTGCGGACGATGTCGTGCCGTATACGGGCATTGAGGTCCTGAAATCGCTCGTGGCCCTCGCGCTTGTACATGACCAGCGGGTCGCGCTGGCCGTAGGCTTGGAGGCCGATTCCCTGACGCAGTGACTCCATCGACGTGAGATGCTGGACCCATGCGGTATCGGTTACCCGAAGCATGACCTGGCGTTCCGCTTGCCGCATGACATCCGGTGTCAGATCGGACTCCATCCTCTCGTAGACCTGATCGGCGTGATTGAGCAGCCGCTCTTCGATCTCATCGGTATCGAACTGTGCCACCTCATCAGGGTCGGTGAAGTCGTCCGGCGGCGGCATGATGGTGAGGAGCTCTCGAAGGAGTCCTTCGGTGTCCCAGCTGTCCCGCGTGTTAGAGCCTACGTACTGCTTCTGAATACTGATGATCTCCTCTTCGACCATCGACTTAACGTTTGCCTTTAGGTCCCCGCCGCTGAGTATCTTCTCCCGCTCTCCGTAGATCACGTCGCGGTGGGTATTGATCACGTCGTCGTACTCGACTAGGTGTTTGCGAGTGTCGAAGTGGTAGGCCTCGACCTTCACCTGCGCTCCCTCGATGGCGCGGCCGATCATCTTGTTTTCGATGGGTGTATCGTCGTCGAGCCCGACCCATTCCATTATCGAGCGGATCCGATCGCCGCCGAAACGTCGCATCAGCTCGTCGTCGAGGGCGACGTAGAAGCGAGATTCGCCGGGGTCGCCCTGGCGTCCGGCCCGTCCGCGGAGCTGATTGTCTATACGCCTGGCCTCGTGGCGCTCGGTGCCTAGGATGAAGAGCCCCCCCTGGGCAACCACCGCCTCGTGGTCCTTCTTCCAGTCATGCTCACTGATCTCGAACGATTCCGGATTCCCGCCGAGGACGATGTCCGTGCCGCGGCCGGCCATGTTGGTTGCCACAGTTACCGCTCCAGGACGTCCGGCCTGGGCTACGATAATCGCCTCGCGCTCATGTTGCTTGGCGTTCAATACCTCATGCGCGACGCCTTTGCGAGTGAGCATCTCCGAGAGCGCTTCAGACTTGTCGATATCCGTCGTGCCTACGAGCACCGGCTGTCCGGCTTTCTGGCGTTTCTCTATCTCGGCGACTACGGCACGATACTTGGCCTTCTCGTCTTTGAAGACGAGGTCCTGACGGTCATTTCTGATCATCGGACGGTTAGTCGGGATGCCTACGACCTCTAGCTTGTAGATCTTGAAGAACTCTTCGGCCTCGGTCTCCGCGGTCCCGGTCATTCCGGCCAGCTTGTCATAGAGGCGGAAGTAGTTCTGGAGCGTGATCGTGGCGTAGGTTATGCTCTCGCGCTGAACCGCGACCCCTTCTTTGGCCTCCAGTGCTTGGTGCAGTCCGTCGGAGTATCTCCGGCCATGCATCAGGCGGCCCGTGAACTCGTCGACGATTACGACCTGACCTTCGTTGACGACATATTCCTGATCGCGCTGGAAGATCGCCTGGGCCTTGAGGGCATTTTCCACGAAGTGCACTATCCCGAAGTTGGAGGGGTCGTACAGGTTTTCCAGGTTGAGTAGATTTTCTATCTTGGCGATACCTTCGGGGGTCAGCGAGACGGCCTTGTGTTTCTCCTCGATCGTGTAGTCGTCGTCCAAGGTGAGGTTCGGGACGAGGCGCGCGAACCTCTGGTACTCCTTGGGGGACTGCTCGGCCGGTCCACTGATGATAAGGGGTGTCCGGGCCTCGTCGATCAGGATGTTGTCTACTTCGTCTACGATGGCGTAGCTCAGCTCGCGTTGCACGCGCTGCGACTTGTCAATCACCATGTTGTCTCTGAGGTAGTCGAAGCCGAACTCGTTATTCGTTCCGTAAGTGATGTCAGCCGCGTAAGCCTCGCGCCGCTCGACGGGGCGAAGCGTCTCCATGCTCTCTTTGGGATCGACTGGCGAAGGGTCGTACAGAAAGGCCGACTCATGCTGTAGGACGCCAACAGACAGTCCTAGCATGTGGTAGATAGCCCCCATCCACTGAGCGTCGCGTCGGGCTAGGTAGTCGTTGACGGTGACGACGTGGACTCCGCGGCCGCTGAGGGCATCAAGGTACGCAGGAAGGGTTGCGACGAGGGTCTTGCCTTCGCCGGTCCTCATCTCGGCGATCTTACCCTCGTGGAGGATCATACCGCCAATAAGCTGAACGTCGAAGTGACGCTGACCGAGGGCACGACTGGCGGCTTCCCTGACGGTCGCGAAACCCTCCGGGACGAGGTCTTCAAGGTCTTCATCACCAGCGAGACGCTCGCGGAGCTCGTCGGACTTTGCGCGCAACTCCTCGTCCGATAGCCGCCGGACATCCGGTTCGAGGCCGTTTATCTCATCGACGACGGGCTGCATTTTGCTGACGACACGCTCATCGGAGCCGCCAATGAGCTTCGCCAGGGACCTAAGCATTCGCCTTCTGTTCCCTTCATTCCTTCGACAGTCTCAGGACAGTCCTAGCCTTTTCCGTAGGGGAGAAAGGACAAGACCCGACCGCTCACTGGTCGAACATCGCCCCCACGGAAAGACCACTGTGTATGCGGTGGATAGCCTCTCCGAGAAGCGAGGCTACCGAGACGGTCTTGGTCTTCGTGCCGCGGGCTTCTTCGGAAAGCGGGAGTGTATCTGTTACGACGATCTCCTTGATCGGGCTCTGCTCCAGAACCTTTGTAGCTGAGCCAGCGTAGATCGCATGTGTCGCGTAGCAGTAAATGTCTCTTGCGCCATGTTCGACTAGGGTCTTGGCCGTTGCGACCACGGTCCCGCCCGTTCCGATTTCATCGTCCACGATGAGGACGTTCTTTCCCTGCACGTCACCGATTAGATTTATAGCCTCGACTCGGTCTTCGTTACCGATACGCATCTTCTCTACGAGCGCTATCGGCGCGTCGAGGAACCGCGCGGTGTTGCGGGCATGCTTGCCGCCTCCGACGTCGGTGGCGGCCACGACCAGGTTGGGCACGTTGCGCTCTTTGAAGTGCTTGGCGAGCATTCCGACGGCCGATAGTTCATCCAAGGGAATATTGAAAAAGCCCTGAATCTGGCCCGCGTGAAGGTCGACGGTCAAGACCCGATCTGCCCCGGAGACTTCGAACAGATTCGCTATAAGTCGCGCCGTGATCGGGACCCTGGGCTGGTCTTTCTTGTCGCTACGCCCGTACGCGTAAAATGGGACCACGACAGTTATTCGGCCGGAGGATGCCCTCTTGGCCGCGTCGATCATTATCAGCAGCTCCATCAGGTGGTCATTTACTGGAGCTGCAATCGGCTGGATTAGGAAGACATCCCGCTCGCGGACGTTCTCTTTTATCTGAACGAAGGTGTTGTCGTTGACAAACTTGTAGGCATCGAGCTTTCCAAGGCTGATTCCGAGATATGAGCACACATCAGCGGCGAGGGCCGGGTGGGCATTACCTGTGAATATCTTGAGGTCTTCGAACAGGGCCATCGATTGAGTTCGGACCCCCTCCCTTTTTCTGAGCCGATGCGGTGGCCGTGGAGAGGCCTGAGCGTGGACTCCGGCCACCCGCATTATATCACGGCTAGACTGGCCGATTGGGGGTGCAGATCGGTGCACACGCCTCAGATCAAAGGTAGGGAAAGTAGCTGCGTGCCTGTTGTTCTGGCCTCGTTATCGCAGGGGATAGGCAGTTGACATAAATCAGGAAACGGCTGTACGGTTATTTTCAAGAGTTCAGTTCTAGGTTTGTGATTACGAGGAGGATACCGATTCGAATCGGTATGACGACTAGGCGATTCAGCACGGTTGTGGCGCTCTCGGCCGCGATACTTCTGGCTCTGGCGTGCACTAAAGAAGTGGAAGTCCCCGTTGAGAGGATAATCGAAAAGACTGTCGAAGTGGAAAAGACGGTCGAAGTCCCCGTTGAAAAGATCGTCGAAGTTCCGGTGGAGAGGATCGTCGAGGTGGTCGTTACTCCGACGCCAGAGACGGTCGTGGCGAGCACGGGGCCCAAGATCTACAAGTTGGGAATATTCGAGGAGCCCCTAACCCGCAACTACTGGAACTACTACGGCGGCCCCGGTGGGTCGGTGTGGACAGCGTATGTCCTCGGCCCTGTGGCCACGGCACTGTATGGATACTCACACCAGCGATTCGACTGGATTCCGATAGCCGCAGACGGACTGCCAACACCTCTTGTCGAGGAGAACGTGGACGGCACGCCCTTTTGGACGACAGAGGTCAAGCTAAGGGAAGGGCTAACCTGGAGCGACGGGCTGGACATCGACGCTGGCGACTTCGAGTTCACCGTCAACACGGTTCTCCGATTGCAGCTCGGTGGCAACTTCTCTCAGTCGGTGGACCCGGAGTTCGTCGATCACGTTGAAGCGACCGGCCCTTATGCGGCCAAGGTCTATTTCAAAGCCACCGATGCTGAGGGCAATCCGCAGACTCCCGGTCTCGCCACCTGGCAGTTTGGGCTGGCCACAGTTCCGATTCTGCCCAAGCACTACTGGGAACGCATCGTGGAGCAGGCCGCCGCGTCATCTTCAGACATTACCGATCAACAGGCTGCCCTATTTTCCCACGTGCCAAAAAACGAGCCCACGGCGGGCGGGTTTATATTCAATAAGTGGGAGCCCGGCGCGTTTATCGAGTACGAGAAGGACCCGAACTGGTTCAACTCAGGCACGAAAGTAATCGAGTACGAGAATGGCGCATATCGGGAGGTCAACGAAGCACTGGGATTCGACCGCACTCTATATGGTGAGGCCACTGGACCGACCTCGCTCGAGCTCGAAATAGGTCCGCATGCGGACAGCGAGATCTTCAGTATCTACGGCAACCAGGACAGCTCTGTCCTCGCGCTGACCAAGGGCGATGTCGATTACGTATTCAATCCCCTCGGTCTGGAAAAGGGGTTCCTGGACCGGTTAGAAGCATCGCCGGAAGTTGAAGTGGTCTCGAACCCCTCAAATGGATTCCGATATCTTGGTTTCAACGTCCGCAAGCCGCCCATGAACATCAAGGAGTTCAGGCAAGCGGTAGCTACCGTGATCGACAAAGAGTTCGTTGCGAATTCCCTGCTTCAAGGATCGGCGATCCCGGTCTATTCGGTCGTGCCCGAGGGCAACGGGTTCTGGTACAACCCGGAGATTATCAAGATCGGCAAAGGGTTGACTCGCGCTGAGCGGATTACTCAGGCCGTAACTCTGTTGAAGCAGGCCGGATTTACCTACGACGAGGAACCACGGGTCAGTGAGGACGGGAAATTCGTCGAGGTGCCTGGTAAAGGACTGAAAATGCCGGACGGGACTCCGGTACCGCAGCTCGAGATAATGGGGGCGAGTGCCGGATACGACCCTCTTCGAGCGACATTCAACATTTGGATCGAGCGCTGGCTGAATGATGTCGGCATCCCCGCCAAAGCCAAGCTCACCTCTGTCAATATCATCGTGGGCGTGATATTCAGCGACGCCGTAGCGACCGATCTGGACATGTGGATCATGGGCTGGGACCTGGTGCTGTACCCAAAGCATTTGGAGCAGTTCTTCAACAGTCGTAACATGTGGGAGAACGCGCCTGGCGGCTTTAATTGGGGTGGGTTTGCATCCGCCGATTACGATCGGCTTTCCCGCCGGTTCCTGACGGAGACAGAGATCGGCGCTGCCCGGAATACGGCATTCGACCTTCAGTTGATACTCGCCGACGAGCTTCCGTACGTCCCACTGTTCACGACACCCATCCTGGATACGTACCGGCCGGGGACCATAGAGTTTCCGTATGCGGACGCTTTGGGGGGCATCCAGTTCAAGCTCGGCCTTCAGCAGGAAGTGCTGATCAAGTAGCCAGAGCCGACTCGGCGTGGCAGAGGGCCTGACGCGATGCTAGGCTACCTGGTCCGTCGTTTCGCCCAGATGCTAGTTACCTTGTTTCTGTTCGTGACCCTAGTCTTCTTTCTCGTTAACGCGCAGCCAGGGGACTTCACGAACTTCTACGCCGCAAGCCGGGGCATTACGCCGGAAGCGAAGGACACGCTAGAGCGGTCCTTCGGTCTCGACGAGCCTCTTCCGAAGCAGTACTTCCTCTACATCAAGAGCTTTCTCTCAGGCGACTTCGGGGTCTCCTTCAGCCTCTACCCCAGATCTGTGATGAGTGTCATTGGCGAGCGGCTCCCACGCACGCTTCTGCTGTTCGTCACAGCGACTGTCACTTCCTTTTACTTGGGATTCGCCGCAGGAAAGACTATCGGGTGGAGGCGTGGCGAACCGATCGAGTACGCCTCAACGCTGGGAGGAGTGGCTCTGTATACGGCGTTTACACCATGGTTGGGCCTGATGATGATATGGCTCTTTGCGTTCAAGCTTGACTGGCTCCCGATAGGAAAGTTTCTCGACCCTCTGGTCTGGCGCACAGCGACGGTAAGCGCAGACCACGTTCTCATCCGGATGATTCTCACGGCAGTCGCAGCATCGACC
>JAQBTI010000123.1 GCA_027624995.1 Chloroflexota bacterium | reverse complement strand
AGAGACGGGTCGGACAAAAGCTACCCGACTGTCGATCTGGTCCGGTTGCAGGGATGGTACTTCCAGGACAGTCCCGGTCGGGTCCTCGACTACGGCTGCGGGACCGGCGTCAACCTGATTTTCTTGGCCGAGCGTGGCTATCGAGGAGACGGGGTCGACGCATCGCAAGAGGCCATCGCTCTGGTAGCGAGAAAGCTCAAAGAGAGGCCGGACATAGGTCCTCGAATCGCGCTGACGCACATCAGCGCGGACTCCACCCGGCTACCCTTCGATGACGGCACATTCGACTACGTCGTCTGCGTGAGTGTTCTCTCCCTATTGGGTTGGCCTGCCCGGGTGACGAAGCTACTCGAAGAGTTTCGGAGGGTCATGAAGCCCGGAGCCAAGATGATCGTAGACGTGAACGGGCCGACCGGGGACTTTGCTCGGAGCGGACGGCTCGTGGACGAGGATGTGTACTACGTTGAGGGCGAGGACGGCCTGCCTTTCCACTGCTATTGCCCCGCCGACCAGGACCGTTTCGTGAAGGTGTTGAGTCCCCACTTTGAGGTCGATGACATCGGCTATACAGGCCACCGGTACATGGGACGGGAGGACATCGAGTTCATCGCGTGCGCCCGGAAAGCCACTTAGAGGTGGGCCCGGCTTGAAGACCCTGGTCGTGGCCGCGCATCCTGACGACGAGGTCCTGGGCTGCGGAGGCACCGCCGCCGGACTGTCCGAGTCCGGTGATCTATGGATCGGGATCCTGGGTGAAGGTGTCGCCGCCCGCTATGGCCTCGGCGAAGAGGCCCCTAAGGCTGACCTCGAACGGTTGAAGTCGCAGGCCGAGCGGGCGGGCAAGATACTCGGCGCGAAAGAGGTCGTATTCGCTTCCCTGCCCGACAACCGCTTCGATACCGTGGCCATGCTCGATATCGTCAAGGTTATCGAAAAGTGGATCAAGGATTTCGGGCCCGAGGTTGTGTACACGCATCATAACGGCGACCTGAACGTCGACCATTCGGCCACATTTCGCGCGGTCCTGACCGCGACCCGTCCCATGATCGGAGAGACGGTTCGCGACGTGTACGCCTTTGAAATCGCCTCGTCGACAGAGTGGGCGTTCCAGAGCATTGGACAGCCGTTCCATCCGAACACGTTCGTGGACGTCACCGCTACCATCGATCGCAAGATCGAGGCGCTGGAGGCCTACACGGGGGAGGTGCGCGAGTTTCCCCATCCTCGCTCACCAGATGCCCTGAGGGCGAACGCTAAACGATGGGGCGCCGCCGTCGGAGTGCAGGCTGCCGAGGCCTTCGAGCTTATCAGGGCGGTGAGGTGAGCTTGGACCATAGGCTCCTGTTTCGGGTCGATGCGGGTACCGGCATCGGACTCGGGCACCTTCAGCGCTGCCTCTCGCTGGCTTCGGCGCTCAGGGCCGAAGGCGCCGAATGCATATTTCTGACCGGCGCCGAAAGCTCCGTGTTGCAGAAGGTCACCGACGCGGGATTCGCAGCGTACCCCATGCTCGACGGGACGCCGGGCGGACTTGAGGACCTGAGCCAGGTGATCGATCTGGCGCGAAGCAAGGGGTGCCGGACGGTCGTAGTCGACTCCTACCGGACCGATGATGGGTTCCAGTGCGATCTCATGGAGGCGGGCCTGTTTGTCGCCGCTGTGGACGACCTCGGCCGCCGCGCTTGCTGTCACATTGTGATGGACAGCAGCATCGAAGCGGCCGCCGTCCCCCGGCCTCCCGATTCGGGCGAAACGAGATTCCTTCTGGGACCTCAATACGCTGCGCTCAGGGAGGAGTTTTGGGACCTGCCCACACGAGCTACGAGGAGCCGGGTTAAAGAGGTCCTCGTCACGATGGGAGGCGCGGACGGGGCCGGGCTGACTCCGCTGGTGATCGACGTACTGGACTCGCTGGAAGGAGACTTCGCCGTAACCGCCATCATCGGTCCATTCTTCAAGGACTCCGGGACCATCGAGGCCGCCGCGGCGCGATCGACGAGGGGTGTGCGGCTCGTCGACAGCCCAGACAGCGTACGTGACCTGATGCTGGAGGCCGACGTCGTGGTATCGGCCGCGGGGCAGACGTTGTACGAGCTTGCTGCGACCGGCACTCCCACAATAGCGGTGAAGGTAGCCGAGAATCAGAGCCGAAACATCCGGTCGTTCGCGGATCGCGGCGTCGTAGTGCCGGTCCCCTTCGAGACCGCTGAACAGCTCCGAGAATCTCTGTCAGGCGCGCTGCGCCAGGTGCTCTCGGACATCGAGCTCCGTGGGAGGATGAGTGAGGCCGGCCGGCGTCTGGTGGATGGTAAGGGAGCGCGGGGGTGCGCCGGGGCACTGCTCGGCGCCGACACGGTACTATCCGGGGCTTGAGAGAGTAAGCACGTGGACTTGGAGCTCGACGTGAGCCGTGCGGAAACCGATCGGGACGGGGTCAGGGACTTCGTGTGGCCGGTTGCGCGTGCCGAAGTAGTCGCGGTGCGAGACACCACCTTCAAAGAACTTGTAGCCGCGGCGCGGCGCGCCGGCATAGGGCCGGGCCAGGACGGTGAAATCCTGGCCGTATTGATCGGTTGGTTCCTGAACGAGGCCATGGTTGGATACAGTGCCTATGCCCTGCTCCGTCGGTTGGAAGCGATCGGCCGCCGGCCCATCCCTGTCGAAGGCAGCCGATTCTTGCCCGCCGCCACACAGCGCAAGGCGCCGACATGGTCGCCGTTCCTGGATATCATTCGTCGCGGTCCCGATCGGTCCAAACGCTGGGACTGGGTCCCTGTGCGTATGAGGCAGTCCCTAAGGTCTGCTCGGATGCGAAGCCTATCGTGGGAAAACCTGCGGCCCCTGGACCTGTCACAGGATATTGTTTCCATTCAGCGTCTTCCACTGATAGTCCGGCACGCGGAACTCGTCGAGGAGAGTGTCCGGTATACGAACGTCGGCGATTGGGTGCTTCCTATCGAGGGCGATCATGAAGTCGGCGGTCGCGAAGGTGGGCAGCTTCTCGATGATTCACTGGACGCCGTCAGGGGCGGCTTCGCAGCCGGGAACGAGAGCCTTCCACCGTTCCTGGAGGACTTTCTCCGGCGGTGGTTTGAAAGCGGGATGGGGATGACACGGGCCTACCTCGACGAAATGACACGGCGGCCTCAGAGTCTTCCACGCCGGCTGTGGACCGGTAGCGGAGGCCGCATTTGGGGCCGTATGCTCCGACACGCGACGCGCCGTGTTGGGGGCGAGGTGACAGGTCACGACCATGCCATGGGCATAGGTCACCTCAACTACACGGTCAAGATGGTGACGGACTTCGAGTCGTGTGATACGTTCGTCACCTTTAGCGAAATGCAGGCCGACAGCCTGCGACGCACACTCAGAAACGACCTGCTGCTGTTGCCAAAGGCGCCGAATATAATCGCGTTGCCGGAGAACGATCACGCTTCGGAGCGTCCGGGTCGATCCGCTCAAAGCACGAGGGCTGGGCGTACTAGGCCGCTCCGTACCGTGATGTACCCGTCGTCCTTCTACAGAGGCGAGAAGGTCGGTTACGCGGTCCAGATGCCCGACATCGTCGCACTGGACTGGGAGGCCAGGCTCTTCGCCCACCTTAGCTCGTGGGGCTACGAAGTGCTGCACAAGCCTCACCCAGGCAGCGTCTCCCTTCCCCCCGCCGAGTCGGTCGAAGCGGTCGGCGGCAGACTCATCACCGACCGATTCGAGAACGTTTCGCACCTCGCCGACGCCTTTATCTTCATCGACCCTCAGTCGACGCCCTTCGTCCTCATCATGAAGAGTGACAAGCCGGTCGTGTTCGTCGACTTCGGTCTCTACGAGTGGATGCCCGAGGCCTTCGAGCTGCTCGAGAGGAGATGCAGAGTCGTCAAAGGCCTTTTCGACGAGAAAAACCGCGCCCAGGTGGACTGGGATGCCCTTAGGTCCGCGATAGAGGACGCCAAAGATCTCAGTGATCACAGCTTCTATGACAGCTATCTGATGGTCTCGCAGGAATGAGCAGTACGGACCTGTCGGCCGTCCTGGTTGGGTACGGCTCGATAGGGAGGTTTCATGCCCGGGTCTTGAGTCAGAGATACCCAAGGCTTGCCATCGTAGATTCCTCCGAGAGCGTGCGCATGGAAGCCGCGCAGGCGTATCCGGGGGTAGCCGTCGCAGAAAGCCTCGCAGACCTGGCGACTGGCGATTGGCCTTGGGAGACAACACTCGCCGTTATTGCCACCTGGGGCCCGAGCCATGCTCCCATCTTTCATGATCTCTCTGAGTTAGGTGTGCTTAGAGTCCTATGCGAAAAGCCCCTCGCCAACTCCGTCAGGGCTGGCTACGAGATGGTCGCTGCGGCCTCCGACAAAGGGATCGCCCTGGGCGTCCACCAGCACCTTCGATATTCCGGGTTCGTCCCAGGATTGAGGACTCTGGCCGGCAAGCTCGGGCTCGGCGAGCCGACCACGATGTTCGTTCAGGGCGGCGCTATAGGGCTTGTAAACCGGGGAATCCACTGGATCGACGTGGCCTGCGAGCTGTTCGGCAGAGGGCCGGAATCCGTCGTTGGCAGCGTAACAGGGCAGCCGATAAACCCACGGTCATCCGAGCTTATGTTCTACGGAGGCACGGCCGCCTGGGATTTCGGGGACGGTCGAGAGGCGTCCTTCTCGCTGACCAACGGGTCCAGCGTCGACTCGACCGTTCACGTTTTCTACAGGAATGCGGTTGTCGAAGTGCACAAATCCCTGAACCTGAAAGTGCGGACGCGCACCCCTTCGCAGGTGGAAGCCCACCCCCAGGTTACGCGTGTCGGCGACGCCGCCGAAGTGGTCTTCGACGGTCCGCTCGACGGCGTCAGGCCGTCCGGAGAACGTACGAATCTGCTGCTGGACGAGATCGAGGCCGGTCGCGTCGAGGTCTTTCCACCCGAACTGGCGCTACAGGCCCTGGGGGCTTGCATTGGAGCCATTGCCGCGGGGCGCGACCGTCGGGCCGTCTCGCTCCCCATCGACCCGGAGAGCGAGATCGGTCGGACGGAGTGGCCGATCTCCTAGACATGACCACACCCCGTCTGGCCCTCATAGGCTGCGGTAGGATAGCGGAGTTTCACGCGCCAGCGTGCCGTGAGGCCGGACTCGAGTTGACCGCCGTGTGCTCGAGGCCTGGGTCTGCACGCCTACACCCGTTCGCGAAGAGGCACGGCATCCCCAACGTTTTCGACTCGGTCGACTCATTGCTTCGGGCAAGGGACGAATGGGACGCCCTACTTATCGCGGTGACGGTGGAGGAGACCCTGGAGGTCCTGCTGGCCTCTCTGGCCTCCGACGCCCCGATACTCGTAGAGAAGCCGGTGGCCCTCACGTCCGAAGAGCTGGTCCCGCTCCTGGGCCGCGGACTGCCCGTGATCGTCGGCTACAACAGGAGGTTCTACAGGACGGTCCAGGAGGCCCGACGCGAGGTGGCGGACGACGCGCCGCCGATAGCCCAATTGGTCGTTCCTGAGTCCATTCGTACGCAGTCCGATGGTGAAAAGGATGGGAAGTATCTCAGGCCGTTCTTCGTCAACAGCGTGCACGCGCTCGATATGGCCCGTCATGTCTTCGGCCGACTCTCAGTGCAGCACGTGCGGCGGGCTGTTGGTGATTCTGGAGAGGTCGCCGGTATCGCCGCACTGATCGGAACGGAAGCGGGCACGGTATTGCAGTTCACGGCCAACTGGGGCGCGCCCGCGAATTTCAGCCTTTCGCTCGACTGGCCTGGACGCAGGCTTGAACTAAAGCCGTTCGAGTCCGCAACTGTCTACAAGGGAATGGAGGTCCGAGAGCCTACGCGAGAGACGCCTATCAGGAGCTACGTACCAACCCAGACCGGCCGTGTCGACCTGGATGAAGTCGACAGCAGGTTCAAGCCGGGGTTCGTGGGCCAGGCGGAGGCCCTGGGCCGGCTCGTGCGCGGTGAGGATCCTGCCCCCGCGGCGGGACTCGAGGACGCGTACGAGGCCCTGAAGCTGGCCGAAACATTGGTCGGCCAACGCTACTCGGCCTCGCCGACGCCGACTTTGGCGGCTGGAAGCAAGAGATGACCAGAGTCACCTTTTTGCCGGGAGACGCCAGGTCCTGGGCCACCGCAAGCTCGGGACCACTTACCGCCTACGTAAACGGCTGGGCCTTTGCCGAAGAGGGCCTGCTGAAGGACGAAGCCCTGGGACGGCACGTCATCAGAGGGCTCGATGCCTCCCTTCCCGTTGGAGACATTCTCGCGGGGCTCAACGGCAACTTCGCGGCGGTCGTTAGCGGTCGGGACTTCGCGCACCTCGGTGTCGATGCGGTCCGGAGCATTCCGCTGTTCTATCGTCAGGACGGCGACCGACTGGCGGTCTCGGATGACGCGCGTCGACTGACGGGGCAGGGCTGCAAGGTCGACACGGACTCCGCCATCGAGTTCGCCACCGCAGGATTCGTTACCGGTCCGCACACCTTGTTCCGCGAAATATCGGGACTTCAAGCCGGCGAGTGCGTGACGTGGCGGGTGGGCTCGGGGTCGCCAGAGGCAGAGCGCTACTACCGGTACACTTGCTCCTACGACGCAGATTCATCAATAGACGATCTGTGTGAGGCACTCGACCAGACCGTGACCTCGGCTTTCCGTCGGATGATCGATACCCTTGACGGCCGGCAGGTTGTGGTCCCCTTAAGCGGCGGGCTCGATTCGAGGCTGCTGGCGGCCACTCTCAAACGGTTCGGGTAC
>JAQBTI010000122.1 GCA_027624995.1 Chloroflexota bacterium | reverse complement strand
CCTGGCCAGCATGCCCTTCAGCTACTTTACCCGCTGGGCGGCCTGCGGAAGCTCGTTGTGTGAGGAGTCGCCGACCCTGGCGACCGCCTTCTTCGAAGCCAGCCCCGGTACGATGGGTAAGCTCCGCTCTCGGCATATCGAGAGCTGGGCCAACCTCGGACGCAGCCTCTACAAGGGGACCTGGAAGTCAAGCACACTGACTTGCCGCTTCTTCGCGGCGAGTCCCGACCTCGTCGAAAGTCTAACCTTCCCGCAGCTCGAAAGGTTCGTCTTGTTCCTTGACGCGCTGTCGCATCGCTCCTACGACCTGTCGTCCGAATGCCTGGCCCTGGGGCAACAGATCTTTCCGCTGATGGGCGAGGACAAGGACGCATTCATCGGCCTCGCGTCGACACTCGTGGAGACAGGATGGCGTGAGGTAAAGACATTCTTCGACGCCGGCGCCAAGGCGCTGCCCAGGATCGGCCCCGACCAGCGGATGCGCTTCCTGAGGCTCTCCGAGCGGCTCGTGAAGATGGGCGGGACCAACGTGCCCACGCTGATGCTTGAAATGGCACAGTCGCTCGCCCGGGTTGAGCGCGACCGCCACGCAGGGATCCTGTCCCTGGCCGAGTCGCTCGTCGCGGTCTCCCCGGCCGCCGTCCCTGAGTTCGTCAAAGCCTCTCCGCTCGTGCTGGAGCGAATCAGCCCCAGCCAGCTCCAAGCATGGTTCGACGAGGGTATGCGCACCCTCGAACAGAACGCCGATGGCGGTATCGCCTACTTCAAGTTGGAGTCGGCACGGGCCGAGAAGGCCCTGGAGGCCATCTCCTCCGGTGTCGAGTTCGAACGTATCAAGGACGTGATGGAGATGTACTGCCGGGGCCTCGCCGGCGCTCACGTCAAGCTGGCAGTCAGCGCAGACCTAGTGGACAAACATATAGGTTGGGTCTCCAGCGAGTCGCCCTCCACCGAGGGTTCGACCGTCTACGTACCATCGGTAATTGACCGCTACCTCACGAAGGCTGAGAACTTCTCATGGCTCAAGGTGGTGTCTACGCACCAGGTTGCCCACATGGAGTTCGGCAGCTTTATGTTCGACTTCGAAACGCCGTCGCAGCTCTTCGACGACGCCAGGCACGTCGTCGAGACCCGGAGGAGAGGGCTACTCGCAGGCGCGACGAACGGTCAGCCAGCGGCGCCGGAGGCGAAGCCTACCACAGACACCCAACGCTTTTTCGATCTGTTTGAGGACAGGAAGCTTGCTCTGGACATCTTCACCGTTGTCGAGGACGGGCGTTTGGACTCTCGCGTGAAGGCAGAGTACCGGGGCATCCGGTCCCCCTACGCTCGCGTCCAGCTCGACTCCTTGTCCGACCGCCCCAACATCAAAGAGCTGCCCGCCCGCGAGGCCATGGTCGAGTTCCTGGTGCGGCTGAGTCTTCAACAGTATCGCGGCCTGCCCGCTCCAAAGCAGTACGCCCGGGAGGCGCGCCGGATAGCCCGAATCGCCAAGCGAGTACTCTCCCCCCATGCCTCCGTTCAGGATGTCGCCGAGGCCACTCTCCGCATCTATGCGCTCGTCTCCCGCATTCCCAACGAGAAGCTCCCGCAAGAGGATTGGGAAGACGTCGATGTGGATGAGAACGAAGAGGAGTATGAAGAACCCGAAGGCATGGAACAGATGCTTGAGCAGATGGCCCAGGGTATGGACCTGGAGTTCCGGCCCGGCGAAGAGGAGCAGTTCGACTCCTCTCAGGAGGTCGGATTCAGAGGCGAATTTAAGCCAGAGCTGGTACAGCTTCTTGCGCAGCTCAGGATGCAGGACGGGCAGGCAGGCCAGGAGGGAGCTGAGCCGATCTCGCAGGAGGCGTTGGAGGAGCTCCTCAAGAACAGCGCTGAGCTGGACCTGGAGGCCGTTCAGGGCGAGGTGCAGAACGCTAGCGGCGTCGCCAACAATCTGCTGGAGGAGGCGGGAGCAAACCTGCCTGACGCGGCTCAGTCGGGCCAGGGCCCGCTCGTCCACGTCGATGAAGACGGCGGCTCACTAGAGGCGAGCGAGCCGCAGACCTTCGTCTATGACGAATGGGACTTCAGGGCCGAGGACTATAAGCCTCGCTGGTGCATCGTCAAGCAGAAGGTGATGGTCGAGGGCGACCCGGCCTTTTATGCCTCGACCCTGCACAGCTACGGCACCGTGGTAAATAAGGTCCGCCGCCAGTTCGAGATGATGGTCCCGGAGACGTTTCGGAAGGTCCGCAAATTAGAGGATGGCGACGAGATTGACATTGATGACGTCGTTGAGGCGATGGTCGATATCAGGACGGGAGTCAGCCCCAGCGAAAAGCTCTATTGGCGGCGAAATAAGGTCCAACGGGATGTCTCGGTTGCCTTCCTTCTGGATACAAGCGCGTCGACGGCTGAAGCCATCGACGAGGGCAAACGCGCGCCTGAGGACTGGGACGCGCCAGACGACCCGGTGGAGTACATGGTCTGGCTCAGGACCCGCCGGGGCGAGGCTATAAAGCGGACGTATAAGCGGATTATCGATGTCGAAAAAGAGGCTATCGTCCTACTGATCCACGCGATCGAGGCCATCGGCGACATGTACGGCATCTACGGGTTCTCCGGATACGGCCGCGAGAACGTGGAGTTCTATACGATCAAGGACCTCGACGAGAACTTCTCAGACCGGGTCAAGAAGCGTATCGATCGGATTGCTCCACTCCATGCCACCCGCATGGGCCCGGCGATCCGCCACACCACGTCTAAGCTGGCCGCGCAGGACGCCAAGACAAAGCTGCTTTTCCTGATAAGCGATGGACGGCCCCAGGACCGTGGCTATAGCAGGGAGGGCGTCGAGAAGGAGTATGCAGTCCACGATACCAAGATGGCGCTGGATGAAGCCCGCTACCAGGGCATCAACGCCTTCTGCCTAACCGTCGACAAGAACGGCCACGACTACCTCAAGACGATGTGCGAGGACATCGGCTACGAAGTCCTCGACGATATCACCACGCTTCCCGAGAGACTCCTGCAACTCTACCGCCGCCTGACGATGTAGGCCAAGGCCACCTCCCCCGGCGGGAGAGGATTGAGGTGATGCCCCTAACCCCATTTATTGCAGGGCTGACGCCCTCAGCACCCGCGCCAGCTCAAGCAGAACCTGCGTCACCGCACGGGCGCGGACTCTCGATGGATGGGTAGGGTAGGTGCCCGACGACGAAAAGGTACGGTCGCCGACGGCGAATCCCATGTACGCCGTGCCGGGAGGGTTCCCGGACCCCGTTGCGCCGTCCGACACGCCGGTTACGCCCACCCCGACGTCGGCCCCGAACCTGTCCCTAGCCGCCGAAGCCATCGCCTCGGCCGCTTCTGCACTGATTGGCCCGTGCATTCGCAACGCCTCACCGTCAACGCCCTGGTCCTCGAGCTGGCCAGAGTCTAGGACGACGAGACTCCCCTTCAGTACACGGTCGCCGGACGTCGCGTCGGCAAGCCGTCCGGCCAGCAGACCGGCCGTCAGCGACTCCATGGAGGCCAAAGTGAGGCCCCTTTCCATCAACAGCGACACAACCTGAGACTCGGGCGTCTCGTCGTCGACCCCCCAAATCGAGTCGCCGACGATGTTGCGGATATGCGCCTCGACGGGCTCGATCAGCGCACGTGCCTCTTGCTCGGTGGGCGACGTGGCGATGGCTCGAAGATGGATGCCGTCCGGCTTCGCGTAGATCCCAAGGGATGGGTTCTCCGGCCCGAACAGGGGAGACAGCATCTCGTCGAGCCCACCCTCGCTGATCCCGAACGTCTTCAGCGTTCGTGTCACGATGGTGACATCCGGGACCATTGCCCTGAGCCTTGCCGCGACCTCTCCCGACCACATCTGCTGCACCTCGCGAGGCGGGCCCGGCATGGCGATAATGACCCGGCCTTCGCGCTCCACCCACCAACCGGGGGCCGTGCCCATCGTGTTCGGAACGGTCTCAGCCGAAGGGATAAGCGTTGCCTGCTTGATGTTCGTCGCGGGCATGGGCGCGCCACGCCCAGCAAAGATGCTCTCCAGGTGCTCCAGGAGATCGGGTTGGACCTCCATCGTCTCGCCCATTACGACGGCGATGGACTCACGGGTGAGGTCGTCCGATGTGGGGCCCAGGCCACCCGAAGTGATGGTGATGTCAGATCGACTCCACGACCGTTCGATCGTCTCTGCCAACCGATCCAGGTCGTCTCCGACCTTTGACATCCAGCCGACCCTGATGCCCAGCTTCCCGAGCTCGGTCGCCAGAAAGGCTGAGTTCGTATCGACCAGCTCGCCCATAAGGAGCTCAGTCCCGATGGCAATGATCTCTGCGTTCAAAGGGCTTCCCCCGGTAGAATTCAAACGCGGTGATCATAGCACGGGGCGGCGGCGGAAGCGGATCGACGTGGGAGTGGGACGAGGACATGACATCCAGATCATGGCCGGACAGCCGAGGGTCGGAGACTTGACTGCTCTTTAGTTGTTCTGCGAGGGCTCCGCATCCTGGGCAATCGGTGCGTTGACGGCGAGGTCCAGCAGGTCCTCCGTCCACTTGGCGTCCAGCAACAGCACGGGCAGACGGTACTCCTGGTTGTTCTCGGGCCTGACCGGATCCTCGGGCTTTGCGTAGTACCAGCGCCCGTCCGGAGACTTGTCGCCGATTCTGAGCAGGTAGCCGTCCATGAACTCTGTACCGCTGTCCGTCACGCCCAGGAACCGGAACTCAAACGCTCTGGACTCCTCGTCGATGCCCCACGGACTGAAGTCGCCTCCCTCCACCAGCGGTCCCTCAACGGTGACTCCGGGAGGCCCGCTGAGCAACGGTACGATTTGACTCCATCGCTCTGCATCGACAGGGGTCGGTTCGCCGTCCTTGTCCTGCAGATCACGAACGGTCCAACCGCTGCCATCCTCCGCGGGCCTGAAAAGGACCGCAGGCGTGTCAGCACTCGCGGGATTATCGTAGACGACGTTGAAAGCCATCAGTTCCGAGATATCGCGCTTAGGGTACCACTTGGGAATCGGCGGGTCTTGGGCGATCCTGGAGATGACATCGCCCCAGTCCGATACGATCAGGAAGAGATCGTCGAACCCTTCGACCTGGGCATAGTACTGCTCGCCGTCTGTCGTCTTCTCGCCCAGCCGGAACTGCAGGAGGCGACCGCCCCTGAGGCCGATATCCACGACCGTCTGCGGATCGTCCAGGCCATATTCCGCCGGGTCTTCAATCTTGGTCGCTGTGGCCGAGAGGTCCCGGCGCGTTTGCGGTCCACTGAGGAGGAGCACGATGCCGCCCCACCGGAACAGCGATGGCGGTACATCGACCGGGTCCTTGAACGACCACCAGTTCTGATCGGTACGGAAAAATCCGACGGAATCGTCCCTGTGCGTGATCTGGATATCGACGATGTCGTCCATCTCGACCTGGTAGAACCAGGGCGCCTCTTCCGCCACCTCTTCGTCGCTCGCGAACGGGTTTATGTAGGCAACCCAGCCCACGACCAGGGCGACCACCACCAGGCCAGCTGTTACCTTCAGGTTCATACTACGACCCCCGCCTCAGCGTCTTCTCCACCACACATACGCACCCAGAAGTATCATCACTAAAGGTGGAAAGAACCAGCTTGACCACTTGATGAAGTCTCGTTCCCGGGTGTTGACGATCAACTCTCTGAGCGGGAATACCTTTGGACGGATCGATATCAGATCGAAGTCCTCGGCCAACCAGTTGACAGAGTTGAGCAGAAAGTCGGCGTTGTCGTTACTGAAAAAGAACCTGTTGCGGGCGAAGTCCGAGTCCCCGAAAATGATGAACCTTGTTGCGGGGACCGTGAAGTTCGGGTTGTCCATTGTGCCCTGGGACTCGAGAACCGCGACTACGGCGAACGGCCCCAGCGGCTCGCTCTCAGGATCGAAGCGCACGTTCTCCGGGTCGCTCTCGAGCCAGCTGGCGGGCGTCGACCTTGCCAGAGCGGCGAACCTGGTGTGAGCGGGCATGTCCACCGGGTCTCGAACCGAAGATATCGCCGTCGCGTCCGGGAAAAAGACCACATCGATCTGGTCGGTGATCCCCAGGTTGGCGGACGAGACAAACTGGGCGTTGGCATCTTGAACGAGTGGGGTCAGGGCCTCGCCGGCAACGTTGCTAACTGCGTCGGCCACACTCTCCTTGGCCACTGTAGCGCCCCAGGGGGTGAGCAGATCCACGAATGACTGAGGCGGGTCCGGATCGAACAGCGCTACGACATTGCCGCCTCGCTCGAGATACTCGGTCAAAGCGGCGGCCTCGTCAGACGTTAGGTCCTGCCTCGGCCCGGCGATCAGCAGGACGGCCACGTCCTGCGGCACAACTTGGAACTGTTGGAGATTCAGGGCGTCCACCCGGTAGTTATCCCGCCGGAGCCCTTCGAACACGAAGTCGAACCCGTCGTCCTGAATCCCGCCCCCGATCGGGTCGCGTGTGATACCTGGTTCGTCGTGTCCCGTTAGGTACACGACCCTCTTCTGATCGATCCCGGTGGCCACCAGAATTCCTGTTACGAAGTTCTGTTCGTTGAACTGCAGGATGCCCTGGCGGGTGCCATCGGTCATCTCCTCGAAGACAATGGCGGGGTACTGGGTCACGTTGTACTGGACCGCCAGCGACCGATTTAGCTCGGGGTCGATGAAGCGGTAACGGAAATTGTCGCTCCTTCGCTCGAACTCGTTCAGAAGGTCCTCTGTCTGTTCCTGGGTCGAATCCCCGGG
>JAQBTI010000121.1 GCA_027624995.1 Chloroflexota bacterium | reverse complement strand
AGGCTATCGTTGAGGAGGTCGCCGCCTGATGTCGTTTACACACCTATTGACGTAACCTCAAGAAGTGTCCTGCGTTGCGAATTGCCCTTCGACAGGCTCAGGGCGAGCGGTGAGTTTGAGTCCACGTTCGTGGTGAGCCTGTCGAACCACGGCCCGGCGACTAAGTCCATAGCCGCGGGAAGAAGTCCCAGCGCGAGCCTAAGACCCTCGTCGAAGTACTCGCCCTGGTCGGACTCCGGTGTGCTTGCCGTGGCTCACGACCGCCTCTCCGGCCACAAACACATGAGACATGCCTTCGGAGAGCTGGTGCGGGTCCGCGAACGTCGCCTTGTCGATTACGGTGTCGGGGTCGAAGATTGCCAGGTCTGCTACGAGACCCTCCTGTACCCGGCCTCTATCTGTGAGTCTGAGCCTCTCAGCGGGCAGGCCGCTCATCTTCTGTATCGCGGTCTCGAGGGAGATGAGCGACTGCTCGCGGACGTACCGGCCCAGAATCCGGGGGTAGGTTCCGTAGAAGCGCGGATGGAGCTTCTCGCCGGCGCGGACCCCTGTTGGCGAGATCGCCGTGCCATCCGAACCTATCATGCCGATTGGATGGGAAAGGAAAAAGCGGACGTCTCGTTCGGAACGGTTGTGGACAACGGCGGACACATCGCCGTCCTCCTCGTCCTCGAGCTGTAGCGCGGCCTCGGCGGGCTCCACTTCACGGTCGGCTGCGATTTCGGCAATCGATTGTCCGACGAGCCCCCGGTTGGCCTCGGAGCCAGTGTCGGATATGATCCAGGAGTCCCAGAGGGGCGGCACTCCACCCAGGCCTGCGGCGACTTCCTCGCGGATCTTGGCACGGGTATCCGGGTCTCGCAAACGGGCCATGTAGGTATCGACTCCCCCCGCCTGTGCCCAGTTTGGGACGGTCTGGTCTACGCCGGCCTGCCCCGCCGTGTAGGGGTAGGTGTCGTAGGTCATATCTAGGCCACCATCGCGTGCGTTCTCGAACAGCTCCAACATCTCGGGGCCATGACCGGTCCGGAAGTCCTCTGACTTTCGCCACCCTCCCATGTCGGGTCTGGAGCCAATGGCCAGATGAGAAAACTGCACGGGGACGCCACCATTCTGGCCTATCTCGATCGCCTCTTCGATTGCTGTCAGATGCTTCCCGGCGCCGACCCGAGCGTGGGTCACGTAGAAAACTCCATCGTAGTGGGAGATGGCCTTGCAAAGCTCGACGATCTCTTCGGTGGACATATAGCCGGAGGGCGATAGGGATAGACCTGTAGAAAGCGAGAATGCACCCTGCTCCACGGCCTCGGCTGCAAGCCGTTGCATCAGCCGCATCTCGTCCTGCGTGGCCGGACGATCCTCAATTGCTCCGGCAGCGATTTGAAGCGCGGCCTGCCCAACTTGAGGTGCGATGTTGATACTGATTCCGTTGGACTCTAGCTGCGTGGCCCAGCCGTCCAGATCGGTCCAGTTCCCCCACTCGAACGACCATCTCATGGCGAGGTAGGCAGTGCCGCCCGGTCCTATAGGAAATGGTGAGTAGCTGCAGTTACCGGTGACCTCTGTCGTTACGCCCTGAAAGACTTTGCTCTCTCCGCCGGGGTCATCGAAAAGGGACATGTCGGAGTGCGAGTGCATGTCGATGAATCCCGGCGCGATGATGTGTCCGGTCGCATCGACGGTCCGAGCTGCCTCGGCATCTTCGAGTCGGCCGATCGCCCTGATTTTTCCACCACTGATTGCTACGTCCGCGTCGTATCGAAGCTTGCCAGTGCCGTCTATAACCGTCCCGTTCTTGATCAGCGTATCGAATGCCATTTAACTCTCCATTTCGGTCTCTAAGGGTCCAACACTGAACCGGAGTGTAGGTTCGGTCCGCTGGTGTGTCAATTGATCTGTCGCGGTACGCGTTTGACGGCGTTCAGGGCTGTCCGTACAATTGTCGGTGGACGTGCGGGCTCAGAACGCAAGCAGACTCTTATGGGTGGGTGACATCGAATGGACCTGACTCTCAAAGGGAAGAATGCCATCGTTACCGGTGGCAGTTCCAACATCGGCCGCAGTATCGTCCAAACCCTGGCGGACGAAGGCGTCAACATCGCGGTCTTCGATATCGACGAGGCGACAGCGGGCGAGGTGATACGGCAGGCCAAGGATGCCGGCGCCACGGGTGAATTGTCCGTACACCGCACCGACGTGACCGACCCGGCGCAGGTCGAGGCCTCGGTCCAGGCCGCCATCGAGAAGTTCGGGCAGGTCCATGTTCTGATCAACGGCGTTGGCTGGGACGAGACGAGCCCGTTTGTCGGGCAGCAGGCCGATTTCCACGAGAAGATCGTCAAGATCAACTACATGGGGCCCGTGAACATGATGCGGGCCGTGGTACCCCACCTGGTGGAAAACGGCTATGGGCGCGTCGTGAGCCTCGGATCAGACGCCGGCCGAGCGGGAGAATACCACGAGGCTGTCTACGCCGGCGCCAAGGCCGGTGTGATAGGCCTTTCCAAGTCGCTGGCCAAGGAGGTCGGCAGGCAGAACGTGACCTTCAACGTAGTCTGTCCTGGTCTAACCATCCCAGAGCCCGACACCGCCGGGAAGATCAGCATGTGGTCCAAAGAGGCCTTGGAGTACTGGACCCCCGAGGTCCGCAAGAGCGCCGCGAGGCGATATGCCCTGAAGCGCCTTGGGACTCCCCAAGACGTCGCCAACGTCGTAGTCTTTCTGGCCTCGGACCGCTGCAACTTCGTCACCGGACAGGTCTGGAGCGTCAGCGGCGGCTACACGATGATGTGACGGGCGTACGCGCCCCACGGTCCGTATGAGAGGCCGGGACACGCCGGTGATGAGTAACATGCTGCAAACTCCCCCTGAACTGGTGGAGCGGTACCGGAGCCTGGGGTGGTGGGGCGACTCGGTAGTGACCGACTACCTCGACCGCTGGACCGATGAGACGCCTGACCGAATCGCCCTGGTGTCACACTTCTACGCCGACGACCGGGCCGAGACACTCAGCTACGGACAGGTCCATCGTCTCGTCGACCGTCTGGCCTGGACGCTCTTAGACCTCGGAGTTGAGCCCTCGGACCGTGTCGTGGTCCAGCTTCCGAACTGGTGGCACTTCCCCCTCTTCTACCTGGCATGTATACGCATCGGCGCAACGATCGTTCCGATCACTCCGATCATGCGCTCCAGGGAGGTCGGTCACATCCTCGAGCGCACCGCTGCCCGTGTGGCTGTTGTCCCGTCAAGCTTCCGTAGGTTCGACCACGCGGCGATGCTCGAAGGGCTGTCCGCCGAGCTAACATCCCCGCCGACGGTGATAGTAGTCGGCGACCCGGTTCCCGAGGGGATGCTTTCGTTTGAAAGAGACGTTCTTCTCAGACGCAGAGAGGTGGGGCGGTCGTCCGAGGACCTCCGGAAGCTCCGGCCCGACCCGATTCAGGCCGTAAGCTGCATCTGTTTTACCTCCGGGACGACCGGCGAGCCCAAAGGGGTGATGCACAACCAGGCCACAATGATGTTCCAGACGGGCGGACCACGCTCGGTCTTGGGGCTGAGCCGCGAGGACACGGTGCTAATGCCCTCTCCGCTGGGGCACTACACCGGCTTCGAGTATGGCATTAACACGCCAATGGTCGCGGGCATGAAGACCGTTCTCATGGACTACTGGGACCCCAACACGGCGGTGCGCCTGGTGGCCGAGGAGCGGGTTAGCTGGACGTGGGCGGCGACCACTTTCCTAATGGACTTCGCCCGCTCGGATGCCCTTGACGAATACGCTGTGCCGTCCCTGCGATACTTCATATGCGGCGGAGCCTCCATCCCCGGCGCCTTGGTCGAGGAGGTCCATCGGCGCCTCTCCTGCCGTGTCATCCCGGACTGGGGCATGACAGAGCTCGGCGGCGTCACGTTCGTCTGGCCGGACGACCCTCCCTCCAGGGCGGCGGGGACAGACGGCGGCCCCATTCCCGGCATGGAGGTCAGCGTTGTCGATCCGGTCACTCGGGAACCCGTGCCCGTCGGGACGGACGGTATACTGCGCGCGCGGGGGCCGAGCCGGTTCGTGGGATACTATCTGCGTCCTGACCTATGGGACCTTGCCAACGACGACGACCACTGGTTCGACACAGGTGACCTCGCCCGAATGGACGAGCAGGGATACATCCGTATCGTCGGGCGGACCAAAGATATCGTGATCCGTGGAGGCGAGAATATCCCGGTTGCCGAGGTCGAGGATGTCCTGTTTCGTCATCCGAAGGTGAGCGAGGTGGCGGTCGTCGGGACGGCTGACCCGCGGCTCGGCGAGCGGGCGTGTGCCTGTGTAGTGCTGGGGCCGGGGGAGAGGCTGACGTTCGAGGAGCTCCAGCAGTGGTTCGACGAAAGCCAGACAGCTAAGCAGTACTGGCCGGAAAGGCTTGAGGTCTTCGACGAGTTTCCGAAGACCCCGGCCGGCAAGATCCAGAAGTTCGTTCTCAGAGAACTAGTGGAGGCCCGCAAGACGTAAGGGCGACGTTCGAAGGCAAGGGAGGCAAGGTTTGGAGACGGACAACCACGTACTATACGGTAGCTTCGAGAGTGAGTACGTCACCATCACGAGGGGCGACGGAGTTTACGTCTACGACGAAGACGGGAACCGGTACCTCGACGCGGTGGGCGGGGTCTGCGTGGTCAACATCGGCCACGGGGTCCAGGAGATCGTCGACGCCATGAACAAACAGGCCGCCGAGGTGACCTACACCTACGGCGGCATCGTCGACAACGGACCCCGCCAGGCGCTGGCGCAAAAGCTGCAAGACTGGGCGCCCCCCGGGATGGGGCACACGAAGTCGCTGTTCTGCTCCGGCGGTGCGGAGGCGAACGAAGCTGCGCTGAAACTGGCCTACCAGTATCATCGAGAGCGCGGGAACCCGACCAAGAGAAAGTTCATCGGCAGGTGGCAGAGCTATCACGGCAACACCGTCGCGACACTCTCGATGAGCGGGCGGACGCCTTGGAGGTCTGTCAACAGCCCTTTGCTTTTGGACTTCCCGCACATTCCTCCGCCGTACTGCTATCGCTGTCCCTGGGACCTCAACTATCCGGAGTGTGGGCTGACGTGTGCCAACGAGCTGCAGCGAGTAATCAGGCAGGAGGGCGCGGAAAACATTGCTGCGTTCATCGCCGAGCCGGTGATCGGGACGTCCATGTCGGCCGTCGTTCCCCCCGACGAGTACTACGGGATCATCAGGAATATCTGCGACGAAAACGACATCCTGTTCATCGCGGACGAGGTGATGAGCGGGGTCGGCCGCACGGGCAAGAAGTGGGCGATCGAGCACTGGGGAGTGACGCCAGACATCATCACGTCGTCCAAGGGGCTCGCCGGCGGCTACTCTCCGTTGGGAGCGATGATTCTCGCAGAAAAGGTCTGGACGGCAATAGCTGACGGCTCCGGCAAGGTCTCGCATAGCACTACCTATGGAGGGAACCCGCTGAGCTGCGCGGTCGGCCTCGCGGTCCTCGAATACATCGAGCAGCACGACTTGGTTACGAAGGCCGGCGTAATGGGCGACCGGCTGATCGCGGCCCTCGAAGAAGCCTTCGCGGATGTCCCCTACGTAGGTGACGTCCGAGGGAAGGGCCTGTTCGCCGGCGTGGAACTGGTTGCCAACAGGGAGACGAAGGAGACGTTCCCTGTGGAGTGGAACGTGGGGCACCGGGTCGAGGCCGATGCGCTCAAGAACGGACTGCTGGTCTTGGCGGGAGTCACAGGACTGGTCGACGGGGTCGTGGGAGACCACATCGAGCTGGTCCCGCCCTACGTGATCGAGGACGAGCACGTAGAGTTCATCGTCTCGACGCTGAGGAATAGTATTCTGACCGTCTGCGCCAACGCCGATCCCACCTGACGGGGCTGTTCTGCGGCTGACGCTTCTTGAGTTGGCAAGCCGCTCTTGGAAAGGAGAGCAGCGCTTCGGACGCAGGGGTGCCGCAGAAACGGCCCGCCGATGACCTTCTCTACACACAATACTGTGCCGGACGTCTCTCTCTCTTCTCGTAGGCGGTGCGGTGACCGCTGCACGCGGTAAGCAGACAATTCTCGCCGCCGAGGTTAGCGTCCAGGTTGGTCTACGAACCCCGGGAGTAGAGGCAGTCCTCGCTGCGATGCGCTGACAATTAGAAGTCAAGTTGATCTTAAAGACTTGACTTTGTCAGTTTATGTGCGTTATGTTCATTCGGAGGAGGTTCAGAATGCCTGAAGGAAATCGTTTCGAAAAGGTGTTCGGGGCTGGATGGCGCGGAGCCTATCGTCGGGCGAGGAATGATGATGCGCCTCCGGCAGAAGTCGCTGACAAGTTGGTCACGACTCTGGCGAGGACTCTCCGTGAGCAGGGCGGCATCCCGGGCTTTGGGGAGATGCAAGGCGTTATCGAGAACGCGGTGTGGAGGTCAGCGCTTCAGGCCAGTGGCGCAGGGGAAGAAGCGGTCATTTTGATCGAATCCTTCAATGCGCTGGACCGGATCGTCCGACACGAAGAAGGGCACCGCCATACCAAGGTCGCAGCCGACGTCGCGAAGTCGCTGCTCGTGCAGCAGGATGCGCTCGCCAACAGCAATCGCTTCTGGCCGGCGCCGCACTTTGCAAAAACGACGTGTGCGGCCCTCGTTGAGCACTACTTCTTTGCAAATGCCCGAGAGAACATGGTGGCCGAAGGGAAGTTCAGAGACCACGAGCAAGCTAGACACTGGCAGCGGACCGTCGAAGAGGCTATGCGGCCCGCCACACGGCAGGTGGCAGAGAGGCTGGAGAAAAAACCTCA
>JAQBTI010000120.1 GCA_027624995.1 Chloroflexota bacterium | reverse complement strand
CAGACCTCCATCCAGCGCCTGATCTCTCGACTTCCAAACTGTCCCACTTTTGCTGGTTGCTAACAGTCGCCCCCATCCCGCCAGGTTCTTCGTCGCTTCGCTTCTCAGAACGACAATAGCCGCTGTGCCAAGTATTCGGTCAATGACCAGGACCCCCGCCCGTTACCTGATATGGGGCCACCGGGGCGACAGGGGTGGCGAGTCCCACTTCTCCACCAGCCTACGGGTAGCCTCGCGGGACCGGGCGTAGACCTCTTCCTCGTCCACTCGCGTCGAGTGGCCGTTCTCGACGATCACCTTCCCATCGACCATGACGGTGTCGATGCTCTTGGACCGGCTCGAATGCACCATCGACCTTATGGGGTCCAGGCCGGGTTGGGCCTCCGGCAGGTCCTCGCGGCGCACCACCAGGTCCGCCCGCTTGCCTACCTCCAACGAGCCTATCCTGTCGTCCAGTCCGACGGCTCGGGCGCCGTTGATCGTCGCCATGGTGAGAACGTCCTCGGCGGTCAGCACGCCGACCTCCTGGGTCTTGTCGCGCGCCGTCAGCAGAGCCAGCAGCATCTGGTCTCCAATGTCGAACGCCGTCGACCAATTGGCTGAGTCCGATCCCAGGGCCACGTTCGCACCCATCTTGTACAATTCCGCGTGCCTGCCGCGGAAAGTCCCCCCGACTCCGTGCAGCATCGATGCGGCTGGACACCAGACGACGGTCATCCCGCTCTGGATGACGGGCTCTACCTCGTCGTCCCGTATGACGTTCATGTGGGCGAAGGTGCAGTTCGCTCCCAGTACGCCGATCTCGTTGAAGTGGACCAGCGGGTGGCGGCCGCGGATCCGATCGTCGTTGGCGGCGTCCACCTCGGTATAGCCGTGGTGCTGGTTAAAGACGACACCGTTCTCGTCGGCCAGCCCCTTCGCGGCCAGCAGTAGCTCCTCGGTGGCCGATGCCATCCCGCGCAGGTTGACATGGCCTCTGACCAGCGCGTCAGGGTCCGAGTTGCGCTTTAGCTCCGTGCCGAGGACGGCGAACGCGCGTTGAGGCTCGAAGGGAAGACGCTCCGTGACCGGGCCGCCGGTACCCTCGATGTCGAAGACGAACGGATCCCCGAGGACCGCGCGGATGCCAATCTCTTCGACTGCGGTCGCCCCGACGTCTGGCGTCATCAGCGTTCCGGCCTCAAGGAAGCAGGTGGTCCCGTTTCGGGCCATCTCCAAGCTGGCGAGCACGCTCCCTGCGTACTCCGTCTCGTCCACGCAAAGGTCCCAGTAGCTCTGGCCTGAGCGGACCGACCGGTCCCCGAACTCGTCGGATGCCCAGCGCATGTTGTGGAGGCAGAGGTGGATGTGGTTGTCTACGAAGCCGGGGTGGACCACGGCGCCGTGGGCGTCAATGGTTCTCGCGGCTGCGAACGCGGGGGCGACCTCCCGGTCCGGCCCGACCGCCGCTATCGTCGAGCCCGTGACAGCCACCGCTCCGGCTGGGTAGACCCGGTGCTGAGCGTCCATCGTGACGACGTAGGCGTTTCGAACGAGAACGTCCGCAGGTTCCGGTGTCGCGCCGCCCCTTGCAGTCATGGCCGACTCCTCACGGCGCGACCGCGGGCGTCCCGCTGTCTGCGACCAGCTTGACGAAGGCGGCCACGTCGGCGTCGATGGTCTGCTGTAGTTTCTGAATCCGTTCGTCGACTTTGACGGACACCTCAGCGAAGACCTCGTACGACTGCTTGGTCGGCGCCCAGTCTGCGCTGGCCACGACCCCGGCTAACTTGGTCAGCCCGCCGTTCAGCCGGGCGACCTCGCCGCGTAGTGAGCCCGGCGGAGGCTTCATGGCCACCAGCTCTCCTTCGATGCTGGACAGGCCCTCTTTCAGAGAGGCCGCCGCCTTCGAGACGGCCTCGGCCTCCGGCCGCCCCGCCGCACGCTCCTCCCAGGCCTCCACCTGCCCGCGGATGCGTCTGATCCGGTTCGCCGCTTCGTGGACCTCGGATAGCTTGTCGCGGATCTTGACCATTAGCTCGAACTGTTCGTCCAGGTCCTCCTGCGCAGCGCTGCTGCGCGGGTCCTTCAGCAGCTCGAAGGGCTCTTCGAACGTCTCCGAGCCGACCGTCAGCCGCACCCTGTACGACCCCGGAGGCGCGATTATGCCCGTGATTTCCTTCGGCTTGTATCCGGCCTCCACCTCCGACAGCTTGTGCGCGCCGGGGTATCTCATGTCCCACAGGAACCGATTTACCCCTGACGTCACGTCCAGTGCCTCGTCGTCCTCGGCGCCCCGAGAGAAGATCTTTATCTCCTTCCCACCGGCATCCAGGAACGTCAGAGCGACACCCTCGGGCGGGTCGCCAGGAAGGTAGAAGACGACCGGCACGCCGTCCGGCGGGTTCTCGCCGACGTCCAGCATCAGCCGCGACGTCTTGCCGTCCGGCGTCTTCTTGTCGTAGAAGGCCATGGGCACGCCAAGGACCCGGACGATGTAGTTCATGCCAGGGCTTACCTCGGCGATGGGAGGCGCTTGATGGAGCATCCTGTGGGTCGGGCGCGGACGCAGCAGTCGCGGGCCGTCTCCGCTTGGGCTCACAGCGAACTGCCGGAGTGGACTCAGGTCGTCGAGAATCCACATCGACCGTCCGTGGGTCCCGGCCACCAGATCGTTGTCTTTGACTAACATGTCGTGAATTGGGACCACCGGGAGATTGATCTGTAGCGACTCCCATGACTCGCCGTCGTTGGCCGAGACGTAGACGCCGGTCTCGGTGCCGCAGTACAGCAGCCCTCGCCTGGCCGGGTCTTCCCTGACGACCCTGGTGAAGTCGTAGTCGGGTATGCCGCTGGCGATTGTCTGCCACGTCTCGCCGTAGTCGTTCGTCTTATACAGGTACGGCTTGTAGTCGTCGTTCTTGAATCCCGTCGCGGCGACGTAGGCCGTGGCCGCGTCGTGAGGAGACGGGTCGATCGAGTGAATCATGGTCCACTCCGGTATCGTGGGTGGCGTCACGTCCTTCCACGAACCACCGCCGTCCCTGGAAACGTGGACGAGCCCATCGTCGGTTCCGGCCCACAGGAGGCCCGGCGTCAGAGGCGACTCGGCGAAGGCGTATACGGTGCAGTAGACCTCGGCCTCCGCCCCTTCGATCGTTATCGGACCACCCACAATCTCCAGCTTGGTCGGGTCATTCCTGGTCAGGTCGGGACTTATGGCCTCCCAGGTCGTCCCGTCGTCCCTGGTCCTGAAGACGATGTTGCCCCCGATATAGAGGGTGTTCGAGTCGTGAGGCGAGAATACGATCGGGAACTTCCACGCGAACCGGTACTTGAACGTCTTGGCGGGCCAGTCCGAGTGGTCCTCCGGCCACACCGTGACCACTCGGACCTCCCGGTTGCGGTGGTCGTAACGGTTGAGGATGCCGAAGGGGTACGCGGAGTAGACGATGTTGTGGTCGTCGGGCTTGACCGCGATATCGCCACTCTCCGACATCCCTACCATGTACCAGTCGCTCGTGAGTATCGCGCCGTTGTCGGAATGGCTGCGCACGGCAACGCCTGAGTTGTCCTGCTGGGTACCGTAAACGTGGTACGGGAACTGATTGTCGGTGTCGATGTGGTAGAACTGGGAGGTCGGCTGGTTGTATAGGTTGGACCAGGTGTCGCCGCCGTTGAGAGAGACGGTGGCGCCCCCGTCATTCCCTTCGATCATCCGGCGGCTGTCGTTCGGGTCGATCCATAGATCGTGCTGGTCCCCGTGGGGCATGGGGACCTCGGTGAAGTTGCGCCCGCCGTCCGTGGATTTCAACGTCTTTGCAGCCAGCACCCACACCGTTTCGGGGTCTGACGGGTCTGCGAAGACGTGCGTGTAATACCAGGAGCGTACCCGAAGGTCGTCATTGTCCGAGAGCTCCTCCCAGGTGGACCCGCCGTCGTCGGACCTGAAGAGGCCACCGTGTTCGGCCTCGACCAGCGCCCAGACCCGTCCCGATTTGGCGGGAGATGCGGCGATGCCGATCCGTCCCAGGGTCTCCTTCGGCAGGCCGGGGTTTCCCGACAGCTCCGTCCAGGTATCTCCACCGTCGGTGGACTTGTAGATTCCTGACTCCGGGCCTCCGCTGACGATGTCCCAGAAGCTGCGGTGGGCCTGCCAGATCGTTGCATAGATCACACGCGGATTGTTGGGGTCCATGGACAGGTCGATGGCGCCCGCCCCGTCGCTTTTGTAGAGCACCTTTTCCCAGGTATCCCCGCCGTCGCTGGACCGGAAGACGCCGCGCTCATTGTTGGTTCCAAACGCGTGGCCCAGGGCAGCCACGTACACCAGGTCCGGGTTCTTCGGATGGACCCTGATCCGGGCCACGTGGCGCGTGTCCGACAGGCCGACGTTCTTCCAGGTCTCGCCGCCGTCGGTGGACTTGTATATACCGTCGCCGTGGGTGACGTTGTTGCGGATGCAGCACTCGCCGGTCCCTACGTAGATCACGTTGGGGTCGGAGTCGGATACAGCCATCGCACCGACGGAAGAAGTCTTGAAGTAAGGGTCGGACACGTTCCTCCAGTAGGTGCCGGCGTCGGTGGTCTTCCAGACGCCGCCTGCGACCGCCCCGAAGAAGAACGTGGCCGGCTCATTCGGATGCCCGGCGACGGCGACAACCCGGCCGCCGCGGAAGGGCCCGATGCACCGCCATCGCATGACGTCGCTCAGGTGGTTGGGCTTGACGCCGGGCCGCAGAGACATCGACTGGTCGGGAGTATTCATTCCTTCGTCACCTCTTTTTCTGTATTGGTCGTGGATCTTACTGGGCGTCCCTGTAAGCCTTGCCCCGCCTGCGGACGCCGTCAAGCAGGGACTCGTCAAAGGGGGGCATCTCATGCCCGTCGGGCTGCGGTGGGACCTCGCTCAATCCCTTCGCGCGCAGCACTCGCCGGTCCGTGTAGTAGCCGGCGTAGGCCTGCTGGACGAGCATCTTGAAGAACTCCGGGCGGTCCGATTCGATCTGCTTCAGGACGCTGGTCTTGTCCGACTCCGGCAGATCGGCGAAACCGCCACGGTCCGTCCGAGAGCCGGCGATCTCGATGGCCCTGAGCCCATCGGTCATTAGCCTACGACTACCTGCGTCCAGTCCAGCCATGCCATCGACATGCGCGTCGACCCCGAGCGAACCCGCCCCGGGCAGATCGCCGCTCGCGGGAACGATCCGGTCCAGAACTGCGCTGAGCAGTGCCCTCTGCGAGTCGGAGAGGAACGGCCGTCTTTCGTGAGGGTCCCTTCGCTGTTCAGCCACCTAGCCCACCAGGTCCCGCGCATTGCGCTTGATGTGGTCCGCGACCCAGAGCGCCAGCGCCTGGATTGTGGATGTCGGATTCACCGCGCCACCGGTAACGAACAGACTCCCGTCGATTATGAACAGGTTCTTTACGTCGTGAGTCCGCCCCGATCTGTCCGTCACCGAGTTCTCTGGATCGTCTCCCATTCTTGCCGTTCCCAGGAGATGCCATCCGGCCGCGCGCATGGCCGGATTGACCAGGACCTTGGATGCACCGGCCGCCTCCAGCATCTCAGTGACGCGGTCCACTGCCTCAGTCATCATTCTCTTACTGTTGTCGCTAATCGTGTAGTTGATTTTCGGCGCGGGAATTCCGTCTCCATCGGTCAGTTGAGGGTCAAGGACGACCTCATTGTGGACCTCCGGCAGGTCCTCGCCAAGCGCGCCGACGGGGACCGCGCGGCCCATCCGTTCGTCGAAGGCGGCGTGGTGGTCATCGCCCCAAGGCAGGGCCTTCTCCAGCGAGCCCCCGAGCGCAGTGTTGAGAGGCCCGATCTGTCTATTGGCCTGTATCTGGTACCCCCTGACGAATCCCCTGGACAGGTCTGTCTCGCAGTGCTCGTAGCTCGTGATCGAAACGGCAAGCGGGCCCTTGTATGCCTCGATATCCTCATCGAAGACGCCAGCCATCATCGCAATCGGATGGAACATGAGGTTTTTACCGACGAGTCCGCTGCTGTTCGCAAGGCCGTCCGGAAAGAGTCCGGACTTCGAGTTGAGCAATAGCCTGGGAGTTCCCACACCGTTGCAGGCCAGTACGACGGCACGGGCCTTCTGTTCCTGGACCTGGCCGCTATCGTCGTAATAGACCGCGCCGTCTGCGAGTCCGTCGGATCCGACCGTGATCTCCGCAACCCGGGCGCCGGTCCTGAGTACCGCTCCGTTTGAAATGGCCTTGGGCCAGTAGGTCACGTCCGCGGACGACTTCGCCCGGTTTGGGCACCCCGTGATGCACGGGCCGCCGTTGGTGCAAGCAGGTCGTCCGTCGTAAGTTGCGGTATTTATCGCGGACTCGGCGGGCCACCAGTGCCAGCCCAGCCTCTCGAACCCCTGAACGAGCTTGTACTCGGCCTTCCCCAGCGAGACCGGAGGCGTCTGCCTGGGCGGCATCGGCGGGTAAGCCGGATTGCCGTTGAGGCCCGAGACGCCGGTCATCCGGTCGTTCAAATCGAAGAACGGTTCGAGGTCGAAGTAGGTCAGTGGCCAGTCATCGGCCACGCCGTCCAGTGTCTTCACCCTGAAGTCTGACGGACGCATCCGCGGAAAATGGGCTCCCCAGTGGATGGCGCTCCCGCCTACCGCGTTGAACATAACCGGCGTGATCGGGGAGTCGTCGTTGTTGATCGGGTAGTCTTCGGGCAGCCTACGGTTGTTGGGATCGAGGGCGTAGTCGGAGTAGATGTGCAGTTCCGAGTCGTCGTGCGTGCTCGGATACGACGGAGGGTCGGTCCATCCGCCCTGCTCGAGGCACATGACGCCGATGCCAGCCTCGCTCAGGCTC
>JAQBTI010000119.1 GCA_027624995.1 Chloroflexota bacterium | reverse complement strand
CCCGTTTGCTCAGAGGTAGGTTACACCGCCTGATTATTTACACACTTTTTGAGGGTACCTCCACTTCTTGTGCAAAGCCCATTACGGCCCTTCCGTCTCGAAATTGCGGAAGTTCATGAACGTGATTCGGCTAATCACGTCGTCGACCGGGATTGGCTGGACCTCCGGAACCGGGTCCCGCATCTCGAGCACAGAGATCATCATGTTGGCTATGCCCTGTCCGGTCTCGGACTCGTCCCGTAGCAGAGCGATGTATCTCTTTGTACCGATCGGTTCTATTCCCCTGATGACCTCTCTGAATTCGAGGTCATGCCACCGACGTTGGTAGAACTCCTCTATCTCAGACGCTGGTTGAGCGATCCAGTAGGTCGCGATCCTGAGCATGGGGTGTGGGTAGTCCTCGGATAGCACTGCCGGGACAGCCTCGACCCTGGCCTGCTCGATCGTCGCCTGTGCATCGAACATCGCCTCCTCTGGAATCGGCATTTGCTGCATGTCGGTAAGAAGGAGATATTTGGGGTCGTCTTCCGCGACGACAGCGCCCAGGATCGCGACCGCCTCCGACCTGCGGTCGGCGCGGAACAGGTACGAGGCCAGGGCCTCACGGTACAAGAGGTTGGTTGCGTCTAGTTCGACTGCACGCGATGCGGAGCGGATCGCGGAATCGATATTGTCCGACACCCGTTCATAGGGTCCCCTGAGAGTATAGAGTCGTGCCTTCCAGTAATGGACCTCCGCGAGGCCGTCGTCCAGTTCCAGGGCGTGGTCCAGAGGTTTCTGGAACTCGGCCATTCGGGCACCGGCGTCGAACCCTCCTCTGATTTTCGCCAGCTCGGCTTGCACCAGAGTCATAGAGGTATAGGCGTACGAGACTCGGGCTTGCAGCATCAACCTTTCGACGTCGTCGGGGTGAAGCATGACGTAGGCTCTCACGACGGCGGTCCACTCTTCCAACCGGCGGACCGTCGCGGAGTGCAGTTCGTAGTCTGGGTCGGTGGTCGAGACATAGCTCTTGTCAGCGGCCTCGAACTCTGCCGCCCTTCGGATGGTCGATTCGATCTCGTCGATCAGTGAAGATAGCGCGGAGCCATCGACGGGTAATGGACTGGGCGTCGGGGAGGGAGTCGGATCTTGGCGAGGCGCGTGTGTGGCGGTGGGGGTTGGCGTCGAGCTGCTGATAGCAGGTTGTTGCGGTGAGCGGTCGGCCGTGTCTGAGTCCGAGCATCCGGCTACAACCAGACACAAACCGACGAATACCGCAGGTCCTCTCCACCCCGTTTTCACCGGCGCATGATATCAGTCTGCCGGGAGTACGGCATTCCGGCCAGTCCGGAACGGCATTGCCGGCCCGTTAGGTTCGACGGGCGGAGCAACCACGGTCCATACGGTCCATCGAGATATCTCGGCCTGTTATGGGTTGGTCCTACCTGTAGGTGAGGACCCAGCTTGCGACGCTCGGTATTCGCGGTACTGACGCGATGAAGGAGGTTGTGTCAGTAACGGCGCAGAATATGGAAATCCCCTCTGGCCCAGCGAGCGCGTACAGTATGTCTCCCTTTACAGACTGGCTGAGGGCTTCGCAGACTTGCTCCATTTCAGACGGCTCGGTGGCGATGTCAAGGACCAATTCGCCCATGCACTCGAAGTCGCGTGGGGCCTCGAAACTACCGCTCCAGTCGAGACTGAATTCGGTGTCCGTTTCCCAGACCTGTTCCCTCTCGTCTGACTCGGCTACGACGAGATCCTCGAAAAAGGAGCCGGGGGAATCCACCACTCGATCGTCTGCCTTTGCCGCTGGAGCCCAGCCGTACTCGGGATTCCGGCCGGCTACTGAGAGTATCTCTTTTAACATCTTGTACTCCTTGGAGTGAATCTGAAGCTCTGATCCTAGTCTGCGGCTGAGAACGCGCTCTCCAGGCCAATAACCGGGTCCAAATCCAGACTTACTTCTCGTAGAGACCGGGTTACCTCGGAGATCTTCTCGAGGGTCTTTTGGCCTCTCACCGTTATCTGGAATCTTCTCTCGTCGTTTCTCTCGATCAGCCTCTGCTCCGTGAGCAGTGATAAGTACCGCTCGAGCTGGTAGAAGCTCAGGTTGCATCGATACATGATTGCCGTCTTGTTGATTTCACCTTGGCTACATAGATTGAGGATATCGTGCACGATATTGATAGAGGACCGACGGCCGCTCAAAACTGACACTGACATTGCCAACCCCTTTCACACTCGACGCACCCTGCGCTTTGTTCTTGGCCTAGACCCCGTTCTAGAGTTCTGCTCTAGTCCCAAGTTAACAGTCAAAGGTGCGTCCAAGAATCCTCCAGCCGAGTGATTGAGGAATTAGAAAGGGGTGACTGGCCGGGCTAGTCATTCTGTGGAACGCGGCCTTGGGAGACGACTGGTGCGAGGGCGGAGAGGACCTAGTCCGAGTCTCGGGGAGTGGTTTTACCGCGTCCCCACATGGGGTGACGGAAGGTCGGATTTGCGTCCATGTGCCACGAGCGCTGCTGGGGCTCTGGATCGCTGGTCTGATCTTGGGTCTCGGGCGTGGCCCAGACTCGCTGGCGGCGAGAAGGTCGGTCGGCGGATAGACCGCTCAGATGACTCGCCAGGTCTTCCAGTGAGGCCAGATTGTTCACGGGCAACAGATCGTCAATGTATGGCCCGGCGGCCAACATGCCCTGGGTGGTCGGCTCGTATTCCTCGCTGCCTGCAAGTGGATTCAACCAGACGAGTCGGTGGCAGCTTCGCTGGAGTCGCGCCATCTCGTCGCTCAGAAGCGAAGGTTCGCCTCTGTCCCAGCCATCCGAGACGATCAGGACGATCGACCCCCAACCAAGGGTCCGCCTGGCCCACCGATAGTTGAAGGTTTTGAGGCTTTGACCGATACGGGTCCCACCCGACCAGTCCGGTACGGCCTTCGACACCTCGACCACAGCCCGGTCGAGGTCTCGGTGACCGAACTGGCCGGTTACGCGCGTGATACGAGTGGCGAACAGGAAGGCCTCGACCTGATTCTCGAGGCCCCTGTAGAGGCTATGGACGAAATGAAGCAGCATTCTGGTGTACCGCTCCATGGACCCGCTGACGTCGCAGATCAGGACCAGCCTACGAGGATTCTCCTTCCGCCGTCTTTGGCTAAGCTGGATGATCTCGCCGCCGAATCGGACGTTCTGACGTATTGTCCGGCGCAGGTCGAGGGCCGGCCCGTTTCCCGGTTGCCAACGTCGTGCCCTTCTCGCGCCGAGGTCCCAGGTTAGAGACGCCATCATGAGCCTTGCCTCCGCGGCCTCCTCCGGTGTGTAGTCTGAGAAGTCCTTCTTGCGGAGCACTTCCCGGGCGCTGAACGTCCGTGTCAGGTCGACACGGTCGAGCTCGTCCTCGGCCGCATCTGTCTCGACGTCCAGTCCACTTGGAGACTGGCTAGGTGGGGGAGGGCCCACCTCGGGCTGTCTGTACCGCCGCTGCTCCCCCATCGAGCGGAGGTCCATTGTCGACTTGCGGTCCTTGCGTTGCCTCCAGAACACTTCGAAGGCCTCATCGAAAAGTGGGAGGTCGTCCCTGCGATGGACAAGCAGCGTCCGCAACGCGAAACGAAAATCTGACTTGCGCCTTACCCCGATATCCTCGATCACAGCCACTGCGTCGAGCATGCGTCCGACGTGGACGTCGAGGCCTAGCCGCCTCAGCAGCCGCCCGAACAGTAGGAGGTTGTGGAGGACGTGGCCGGTCTCGGTGCTAGCCACGCCGGCCGCCGCGCCGGGCACCCTGGTTCAGGGCGCGATTCAGCAGTGCGCGGGTCTGTTCGCCTCGGACCGCCTCGATGTCCTCGTGGTACTTGAGCATGATCCCGAGGGTGTCGTCGATCACTTCAGGACTGAGCTCTTTCTCGTTCAGGCTCACCAGCGCCGCGATCCAGTCGAGCGTCTCTGCGACTCCCGGCACCTTGTATAGCTCGACGCCACGAAGCTCTTGGACGAATGCCGTGACCTGGCCTGCGAGCTTCTTTGAGGCCTCCGGGACCTTGCTGGTGACGATCTGCATCTCCTTTTGGAGATCGGGGTAGTCAATCCAGTAGTACAGGCATCGCCGCTTCAGTGCGTCGTGGATCTCACGGGTGCGGTTCGACGTGATCACAACGACGGGCGGCTCGTCGGCCTTGTAGGTTCCGATCTCGGGAATGGTGATCTGGAAGTCCGAAAGCACCTCTAGCAAATACCCCTCGAACTCTTCGTCGGCCCGGTCGAGCTCGTCAATCAGCAGCACCGGTGGGCGGTCCCTGCTGGAGTCCAAGGCCTGCAGGAGTGGTCTCTTGATAAGGAACTCGTCGCTGAAGAGATCGCGCTCGGCCTGGTCCCTGTCCACGTCGCCGGACGCTTCCAACAGTCTTATCTGAAGTAGCTGCCGGGAGTAGTTCCACTCGTAGACTGCCTGGCTTACGTCCAGACCCTCGTAGCACTGCAGACGGATCAAGTCTGTGTCGAGCGCGGAGGCCAGGACCTTGGCGACCTCTGTCTTGCCGACGCCTGCCTCCCCCTCGAGGAAGAGTGGGCGTTTGAGCTTCAGTGCGAGGTAGATCGACATCGCGAGACCTCTGTCCGCGACATAAAGCTCCTTCCGGAGCGTGTTCTGGAGTTCATCGACGGACAAGGGAACGGAGCTTGCAATCTGGGTCAAATTCGCGGTCCTCCAGGGTGTGAAGATATTAGACAAGACGAGGCAGGCTGGACAGCCTGTCTCAGAAGTGGCGGAGCAAACCTCCTCTCCCTTGATGGGCTTTGCACCAAAAGTGCCGCGTAACGTGAATTGCCCTTCGACAAGCTCAGGACGAACGGTGGATTTGAAGCTACGTTCGTGGTGAGCCTGTCGAACCACGGCCCTGCAATACGACTTTTGGTGCAAAGCCCCCTTGATGGGAGAGGATTGAGGTGAGGGTGACCCGGCCGTCGCTCCGAAAACGGCGTCGATTTTTCATCATGCGCCGACTTACAACGGCCCCCTCATCCTAGCCTACTCCCACGGAGGGGAGAAGGGATCAAAGGGGCAGGTTTCGGCCTGCCCCTTGAACTTCCTGGTGCTTGCTGCTCGGTCTTATCCGGCCCGTGTCCGGGCCTCGCCCAGGGCTCGACGTAGGTAGACGACCGCCATGGCCGTGCGATATTCCGCCGATGCGAAAATATCGCCGAGGATGTCGCCGCCGAAGTCCCCCAACACGGCCTCCGCAGCCGCGTCCAGGGCTCCGTTGCTCAGGTCCGACCCGACCAGTGCAGACTCGACAGCTGAGGCCTTCGTCGGCGTGGCCTCCACGCCTCCGATGGCAACGCTTGCCGATGAGCACTTGCCGCCGTCGACGGCTACGATCACGGCGGCGCCAAGAACCGCGTAGCGCGACGCGGGGTGCGAGAATTTCACATAGACAGAGCCTGAGCCAGCCGGCTCGGAAGGAACCGTGACGCTGGTCAGGATCTCGTTGTCATCGAGCGCATTCTCCAGCAGTCCTGTGGCGAAGTCCGCCACTCCTATCGTCCTGTCCCCGTTTGGGCCTGTGACGTTGAAAGTTGCGCCCAGTGCTGTCAGCACGGTTGGAAGATCGGACGCGGGGTCTGAGTGGGACACGTTGCCGCCTATGGTGCCCCGGTTTCGGACGGCCGGGTCGCCGATCATACCGGCCGCCTGGGCCAACAGGGGCGTGTTGCTCTGCACAATGTCGGAAGACGCGATCTCCGCGTGTGTCGTCAGGGCGCCGATGGATACCGTGCCGCTCCGGCTCGTTATGCCCTTCAGGGCGGCGATCCTTCCGATATCCACGAGCACCTCGGGCGCAGCGAGTCGCAGCTTCATTATCGGGATCAGGCTGTGACCGCCTGCCAGTATCTTGGCTCCCTCGTTTTTTGAAAGAAGCTCGACGGCTTCCGACACGGAGCCCGCACGATGGTATTTTGTTTGTGCTGCGAACATGGCCTAGCCTCCGTTCTGCAACTGGTTGATGGCCCGCCAGACCTTCTCCGGCGTCAATGGCATGTCGATACCGGACACGCCTAGGGGCCTGAGAGCGTCCATGGCGGCGTTGTACACGGTTATCGTCGATGCGATAGTGCCAGCCTCGCCGATTCCCTTCAAGCCCAGCGGGTGATGTGGCGAGGGCGTCGTATTTGAGTGGACCTCGATCTCCGGCAGCCTGTCGGCCCGAGGCAGGGCATAGTCGAGCATCGACCCGGTCAGGAGCTGGCCGTCGTCGTCGTACACCGCGCCTTCCCAGAGGACGGGACCTATCCCCTGGACAACGCCGCCATGTACCTGGCCCTCGACGATCATCGGGTTGATCTGGACACCGCAGTCGTCCACGGCGACGTACTTTGTCACATCGATGTGGCCTGTCTGCGGGTCCACCTCGACCACTGCAAGATGGGCGCCGAACGGATAGGTGAAATTGGGCGGATCGTAGAACGCGCTGGCCTCGAGGCCGGGGTCCATGCCTTCCGGCATGTCCCACGCGACGTTTGCCATCAGTGCGATGTCCTGAATCGTCTTGTGTGGGTCGGGCGAGCCTCGGACGAAGAACCGACCGTCCTCGTACTCGATGTCCTCGGTCGCCGCTTCGAGCAGGTGCGCCGCAAGAGCCTTGGACTTTTCCTTTATTTTCCGGGTCGCCAGGACCACTGCGGCGCCCGATACGGCCGTGGTACGGCTTCCGTATGTTCCCCACCCCATCGTGGTGACGGCTGTGTCGCCATGGATTACCGCAACGTCGTCGACGTCGACGCCGACTTCCGCGGCGACGATCTGGGCGAAAGTCGTCTCCTCACCCTGACCGTGAGGAGAAGAACCGATCATTACGTTGACCTTGCCGGTGGGGTGGAAGCGAACGATCGCGCTCTCCCACAGCCCGCCCTGGAATCCGACGGCGCCTGCGACCTGCGATGGTCCAAGTCCACAGATCTCCACATAAGTTGAGACGCCGATGCCCATGATGCGGCCCTCTTTTCGGGCCTTTTCCTGCTCCGACCGCAGGGCTGTATAGCCCGCGGCATCAAGGCAGGTGTCCAAGGTCGCTTCGTAG
>JAQBTI010000118.1 GCA_027624995.1 Chloroflexota bacterium | reverse complement strand
AAGCCCAGAATGGCGGCCCTTCTCTCGGCTCTCCCGGCCGGGGTCAGCGTCGTCGGAATCGACGAGCACACAGGGCTGATGCTCGATTTTTCGGAGGGGTCTTTCCAGGTCGTCGGCAAGGGCAACGTGACCGTCATTCGGGAAGGCGAGGAGCGGGTATTCGGGTCCGACATTTCGCTCGCCCTGGAAGAACTCGGGACCTACAGTCTCCCGGAGCCGTCAGCCGGAATACGGCCTGATATCTGGGAAGAGGCCGTTGCCGCGCAGGAGGTAGTCGAATCTCTTCTGCCCGTGGATGTGGAGGCGTTAATCGATGAGCGGGAAGAAGCCCGGAAGCAGAAGGACTGGGCTCTTTCCGACGTTCTCCGCGACAAGCTGCTGGGCCTGGGCTACGCAGTGATCGATACCCCGGATGGCCCGAAGTGGGAGACCGCCTAGGAACCGAGTCCATGTTATTCCGAGGGAGCGGAGCGACCGAGGAATCTAGGACCGTCGCCGCCAGAAAACGGTCATCTCACGAAAGTGGCTGTTAGATCCCTCTACCTTCGCGGAAGGTCTCGGGATGACGTGGCTGTGTAGTGGCCCGCCCGTCCTCAGGGTCGGCTTTAAAAATGGTAACGAACGAAGGAAGCGATGTCCTTCGTTCAGGCCGAGCCGGTCGAGTCTAAACCAGAAAACGGGCTGACTCAGTCCTTCTTCGACGACTGACCTACAGTGAGCACTCTGAGGAGGTTCGTCCCTCCCGAAACGCCCATGGGCAGCCCGGCCACAAGCACGATTTGATCGCCCGGTTCGGCTCCCATCACCTCGACTGCTTTCCTCTCGCCCATGTCGAAGATGTCATCCACCGTCGAAAGCTCTTCGACGATTAACGGCGTAACCCCCCATCGAAGCGCCAGCTGGCGCTGCACGTCCTCGGAAGGCGTTAACGCCAGCACCGGCGGTTGCGGACGGTACTTTGATACGCGGCCCGCAGTCACGCCGGACTCGGTGAATGCCACTATGACCTTCGCCTTGATTTGGAAGGCCGTCCGGCAAGCGTCGTAGCTGATCGCGTCTGCCGTCTGTTCTTGGAGCTGCAGAGCCTTCTCTCTGATGATCGCCTCATACGGAAGTGCGGCCTCGGCCTCTATGGCCACGCGCGACATCATTTCGACGGCCTGGACCGGGTACTTGCCCACCGAGGTCTCGCCGGAAAGCATTACTGCATCAGTCCCGTCGAACACTGCGTTAGCAACGTCGGTGACCTCAGCCCTGGTCGGTACCGGCGACTCGACCATGGACTCCAACATCTGGGTTGCGGTAATCACCGGCTTACCTGCGACATTGCATCTTCGGATCAAGTCTTTCTGGATGACAGGCACGCGCTCCAGCGGCACCTCGACACCCATGTCGCCCCGCGCGACCATGATCGCATCGCTGGCCCCCAGAATGCTGTCGACGCTTTCCAGGGCCTCAGCCCGTTCAATCTTGGCTATGATCTGTGGTTCGCGGCCGAAGCCGCGGAGCATATCTCGGGCCGTGTGGATGTGCGACTCTTCTGTGACTACCGAGAGAGCGACGAAGTCGGCAGCCTGCTCGGCCGCAAACCTGAGCGCCTCTTCGGACCGTGCATTGGGAAACGGCTGGGACGGCGCTTTGCCGGGCGTCGAAACACCCCGGCGCTCCGTCACCCTGCCCCCGACCACAACCCGGCACTGCACATCTTCTCCCTCGACGCCGGTCACAACGAGCTCTATGAGGCCATCATCCACCAGGACCGGACGCCCGACCAGGGCATCGCGATGAATCCCCGGCGGGGAGACTCCCATGACTTCCTTGTTGCCCACCATGTCGCGGCTGGTGAGCGTCAAAGCGTCGCCGGACTTCAACTCGGCGATCCCCGGAGACAGAGGCCCGATGCGGTACTTGGACCCGGGCACGTCAACCATGATTCCGACCGGTTCGCCCAGTTGGCGGGCCACTTGCCGCACCATCTCGATCGCCCGGGCGTGGGACTCCAGAGTCCCGTGCGACAGGTTCAACCGTGCGACGTTCATGCCGCTCTTGATGAGTTCCCTGATGATGTCTTCAGAATCGGTCGAGGGGCCCAAGGTGCAGACTATCTTCGTCTTCGGGCGTCCTCTAGGATGAGCACTCATACCGTCTCCTCCAGAACCGCTGTCATGAACCGGCCCGGCTACACGGCCAATCTAGCACGAATTTGGTCCTCCGACCAAGTCCTGCACTCCGCCGGGCCTAGGAGCGGTGCGGATCCCGAGACGTTCGGTTACAATGTCGTTGGCAGGCTAATCCCCGGCCCCATTACCGATGACCGTCTTACAACTATACGAACTACAGCAAGTAGACACAGCTATCGACACCCGCGAGAAGTCGCTGGCCGAAGTTCGAAATCGGCTCGGCGAGGATCCCGCGCTGGCGGCCCTTGGACGCCGCATCCAGGAACTAGAGAAGCGCGTCAAGGACGAGGCGTTGGCACGGCGCCCGGTCGAGTTGGAGATTCGCGGACTAGAAGAGAGGCTCGCCGTCATCGAGGCACGGCTTTACGGTGGCTCCATCACCAACGCCAAGGAACTCGAAGCACAGAACGAGGAGCTGACCTACCTCAAAGAACAGCGTAGCGCACAGGAGGACAGGCTTCTCGAGTTCATGGTAACGTCGGAGGAGACTCAAAAAGAGTTCGACGTTGCCCGCAAGACGGTTGCGGAAATTGAAGAAAGACGAAAACGAGCGCAACCCGACCTGACTGCCAATGAGGAGGTCCTGCATCGGGAGTTGGAGCGGCTGGCAGAAGAACGAGTTGCGGTAGCCAGCGAGCTCGCCGGGTCCGAGCTGTCTATGTACGAGGCGCTGCGCAAGAGCCGCGGCGGGCAGGCTGTGGCCAGGGTCGAGAGAGGAATATGCGAGGGGTGCCGCCTCTCGCTCCCCAGCACCGAGGTACAGCGGGCGAGAACATCCCGCGGCCCCGTCCATTGCAGCAGTTGCCGCCGCATACTCTTCGTCCCATGAACACCGGACGCGACGGACAGCACTCCGCGCGTCTCGGACTATGCTCGCCATAGGGTACTTCCGGTCCGTTGGGCCGGACGAAACCGTCGAACAACTCGAGCAGTCCTTCGAGCAGTACTGCGAGTCCTATCTCCACCAAGCCACGCGGGTGTTCGTCGAGGCCAGCGAGGAACCGCCCTACCCCGCTTACTCGCGCATGATCGCCCACATGACCGGATCGCACCTCGAATTCCTTGTAGTCGTCCCAGACTCGAACCATCTCGGCGACGACCTAGAGAGCGTTGTGCGCTCGGTCCTGGAACTCGAAGGGGCCCGAGCCAAGGTGATCTGTAGCGACGAGGACCTTCCGGACCCATTCCAGAACGCCCTGTCTAACCTCGGAGTCAAGAACGTGTCGCGACAACGTAGCGACCGGATCAAGTCGTCTATGCGTCGAAGGGCAATTGAGGGTCGCAGCATGGGCCGACCCCCGTACGGCTATCGCAACGGCCCCGATGGAGTCCTCCAAATACAGTCAGAAGAGGCCGAGGTCGTGAGGCTGGCCTACAGACTGTATACGGAGAACAACCTGGGTCTTCGACTGATTGCAAGAGAACTCAACGAGGGAGGTATCAAGACCCGCAAGGGCGGCAGATGGAACGTCGTGACCCTGAGGGACATTCTGAGGAATCCAGCGTATGTGGGGACCTACGTGAGATTCGGCCTCAGAGTCCCAAAGAGCCACGAGGCGATTGTCGCGGCCGAGACCTTTCGCGCCGCCCAGGACATCGTCAAGGACCGCAAGCGACGCGTGAGCGCTCCGGCGGGCGAGCCATTCCTTCTTTCTGGCGTCGTATATTGCGCCGAGTGTGGGAACAAGATGATGGGCGTCACTCGCAGACAAACGTGGAAACGGAAGGACGGCCGGCGGAACAGCAGGGCTTACCGTTACTACCAGTGTCAGTCCCGCAACAATCTCAGTGTCTGCCGGTATCACACCTGGCGCGCAGAGGCTCTGGAAGAACGTACCCTGGCGCTGTTCCAAAATTCCCTGACAGGCAAAAAAACAGAGCCGTCGGTCCTTGAGAGCGCTGAGAGCGCGGCGCGAGTGCGTGAGCTCTCGGAACAGCGTCTGGCGAACGCCGAACGAAGCTTCCTGCGGACCCTGAGGAAGGTCGCCGCGGGAAAGGCTTTCTCTTCGGACCTGGTGGCCTACCTAGGAGAGCTCCGCGATTCGCGCCATCGGGCTGCTGAGCCCAACCTACCTCCAGGTGATGCACGAGCCGCCCTCGAAAAGTGGGAGACCCTCGACCTTTCCGACAGGCAGGACCTTCTCAGACGGCATGTCGACCGGTTTATCGTCGGAGACGATACCGTGGAGTTGGTGTTGTAGAAAGACTGCAGTCGCGCAGCGCGCCGAGGACGACTGCGGTTGGACCTCTGAATCGGTGAGGCTGGCTGCGTTGACGGTCCGGTGCTAGAATCTAGGCGGGCCCAAGGTCGCCGGGCGGTCGCTCCGACTCGTCGGAGAGGAAAGTCCGAGCTCCACTAGGCAGGATGCCCGCTAACGGCGGGGCGGGGTAACCCGACGGAAAGTGCCACAGAAACGTACCGCCCTTCCTCGGAAGGGTAAGGGTGAAAGGGTGAGGTAAGAGCTCACCGCTCCTCTGGTAACAGCGGAGGCAAGGCAAACCCCATCTGGAGCAAGGCCTAATAGCGGGACGATGGGCGCCTGGCCCGTCCCCGGGTTGGCCGCACGACCCCTCCAGCAATGGAGGGGCTAGATAGATGGCCGCCGCCGGCCTCGTCATCGGGAGGAAGCCCAGCTTCGGCTGGACGTAAACCGTTGCGGGAGCGGTACAGAACTCGGCTTACAGGCTGCCTCGGGCCCCCTCCAGGCAAATCCGATACGGCATTCCAAACGTCCACGGCTACTGCCGTTTCACCGGCGTTCCTGGACCGAGCCCCTACTTCGTATGGCGTTGGATTGAAATGAAGAACGCGTATCGTGACGAACTAACAGAGCTACTCGATTGGGCTGGTCCTCTGCTCGCCTCCATCCATACGTTGGAATTCAAGAACGTTTTTGGAGCCGTCGCCAGATATGTGGACGGCAACATATTCATATCGTGTGGGAAGTTCGGAGTCGCACTGCGGCTTCCGCCGGAAACCCTCGATAAAGTATTCAAAGAGGACGGGGCAGAACAGTTGCGATACTTCCCGAACGGCCACGTGAAGAAGGAATACGCGGTGCTTCCGAGGCAGCTGTTGGAGGATAGGGAGCGATTCAGGAAATTGGTGGACGAAAGCGTCAAGCATGTATGTGGCGAATGAAGTTAATGCTGTTCCCGCGCAGGCGAGAGTCAGTCCCCTGACCCATCGCCGCCACGCCGAGCGTCTCACTAGATACGGCGCGCAGCCCATGCATGCAGTCACCAAAGTGCGGCCCCGACAAGTCAGGCGAGGTTGTTCGCCTGGCCCTGCTGGGTTCCCGCCTACGCGGGAATTACGGTCGCCCCGCCTTAACGCTGCGCTGGGCTCAGGCGGGCCTGGTCTCGGGCCTGCTGTACCCGCCGGACCGACTGGACGCGCTGTAGCAGCGGCGGATGATCGTATTCGAGGAAGACCAGCATCGGATGCGGTGTCAGGTTCGACAGGTTGTCCGCCGAAAGTCTCTTCAGCGCGTCGACCATCACTCCTGGGTCTTCGATGGTCTCGGCCGCGTAGATGTCGCACTGACGCTCATGCTTGCGGGACATAAAATTCATGGCGATCGACAGCACCAAATTTATCGGTGTGTAGACGAGGCCGAAGAAGAGCAGTCCGGCGTACACCGACATCTCGTCCATGAAAAACGCGTCGAACAGGCTCTCGCTCTCCAGAAAGATGGAGAGCAGGTAGAAGACCACTCCGGTGTTGACGATGCTTACGACCGCCCTTTGCAGGATGTGCTTCTTCTTGTAGTGCCCGATCTCGTGCGCCAGCACGGCCACCAGCTCAGAGACCGTGTGCTTTTCGACCAGTGTGTCGAACAACGCGATGCGCTTGTTTCGGCCGAACCCCGTAAAGAACGCGTTGGCTTTGCTGCTCCGTTTCGACCCATCTATTACGAATATGTTGTTGAACGTGAAGTCGACGGAGCGGGCATATTCAAATATGGCCTCTCTCAACTCTCCCGCCCCCATCGGAGTGAACTTGTTGAACAGGGGCATGATCCAGGTCGGCGCGACGAACATGACGCCGAGGGAGAAAAGCGTCACGGCGGTCCAGCAATACAGCCAGGCCAGAGAGCCAGCGTTCTCGAAAATGGCCAGTATGACCGCAAGCAACGGGGCCCCGAGCACCACCGCCAGGACCAGCCCTTTGACTCGATCGACCACGAACGTCCGAGGCGTGGTCTTGTTAAAGCCGAATCGCTCCTCGACGACGAAGGTCGAATAGACGCTGAGCGGTAGCGTCAGCAGCGTGTGGCCGATTACGAGAATCCCGATATACAGAATACCGGTGGAGATGGAGTGGAGGCCCCATTCGCGAACGACCTCGTCGAGATAGTCGAAACCTCCGGCGAACCAGAACGCAATCAGTAGTCCCAGGCCAAGGGTCTCGGCGACGAATCCGAAGCGTGTCGTCGCCCTGCTATAGTCCTGGGATTTGCGGCACTCCTCCGGCTCGTAGACCCCTGCCAATTCGCTCGGGGGCTCTCGCCCCAACGCCTTGAGATTTAGCAGATTGGCCACAAGGCCGAGCAAGTACTCGGCCACCAAGGCAACCAGAATGATTATGAAAAAGACGTTCATGGTGAGATTCGGTGGGTATCGGCGTCGTGTATGCGGTGTATCTAGGAGCGGACGCGTTCGGCTCACTCTAAGTGTTTGGCTTCGCCACGGTCAACGAAGAGACGGTCGATCGTCGACGGCCAGTGCTCAGCCGGCGAAGGCGATTGGGGCGGCCAACACCGACATCGCATCGGTCGTGACAACAAGCGAATGCACGACTCGCAACGAGCCGATACCATGGAAATCCCTCTGAGACGGACACCCTCAAATCCAAGCCCAATACCACCGCCACCGCGACGTTTAGACCGCTTCTACGTTACTAGGGGCTCCTAGTCGAGGCAATACACGACTAGCGATTAGCGCCATACCGAGGAGGTACCCTCAAAAAGTGTGTAAATAATCAGGCGGTGTAACCTACCTCTGAGCAAACGGGCTCGAAG
>JAQBTI010000117.1 GCA_027624995.1 Chloroflexota bacterium | reverse complement strand
ACTCGGCCAAATAGGCCGGCGGGGGGCGCAGCGTCTACAGGGTTGGGAGTGCTCTACCATCTTTCACGACCCGGTCCAGCCCGCGGCAGAGCTGGTCGCCGATCTCGGGCTTCGGGCGGTGTCGATGGACGACTTGTTGCAGGAGTCGGATATCGTAACTCTCCACGCCCCGCTCAATCCGCGTACCCGAGGTCTGATGGGGAAGCGCGAGTTCGGGCTGATGAAGTCGACGGCCATACTGATCAACACGTGCCGTGGCGGCGTAGTGGAAGAGTCGTCGCTCATCGAGGCCCTTCGCGCAGGCAGGATCGCGGGGGCTGGCCTGGACGTTCTGGAACAAGAACCGACTCAGAAAGACAACCCTCTCTTGAGCATGGACAACGTGGCCGTAACACCTCATCTGGCCGGGATGTCGGCCGAGAGCGGCCCGCGTAGCATCGCGTTCGCTATGCAGAACATGGCACGCGTCGCTCGCGGTGAGGAGCCTCTTTCGGTTGTGACTCCGGTCTAGGTGCGGCCCAGTCTCGCCAGGAGGTCCTTGGGGCCGTCTTCAAGGAGGGATTTCGCTCCCGCCAGATCGAGGCCCGCTCCAAGCGCGACCCTAGTCGCGAACTCTAGCGTCAGCAGGTCCTCAGGTGCGTGCGCGTCGGAGTCCAGGACCATCCCGGTGCCGGCCACCTGGGCCGTCTTGACCACGTGTCCGTTTGCGAATCCATGGCCCTTCCTCGCGGAGACCTCGAGGAACACGCCGTTCCGGGAGGCGATCTTGGCCTCTTCGAGAGTGATCAGGCCGGGGTGAGCGAGGATGTCCACGTTCGCCGAGTTGACCGCGGCGAGGTTGGTGCCGGGCTCGACGGGCTCCACCACGGTTTCGCCATGTACGTTAACGATCTTGGCTCCCATCCTTCTAGCCTCGCCGGCGAGAAGGTCGATGTCCTCTTTGGGTGTGTGAGTGATCTCGACGCCCGGGAGCGCAAGGATGTCCCACCTGTTGGAGGCCATCGCGCAGTCCTTGATCAGGGTGGTCAGCACTTGCTCGAGGTTGCCGGCCCCGACGTGGTCCGTCACTGCCATCGCGACGTAGCCGATGTGGTGTGCGCGGCGGATCAGCTCGATAGGGGAAAGGACCCCGTCGCTGAGAAAGGTGTGTGTGTGGAAGTCGTACAAGTCGTGCTCCTGTCGGCGCCTAGACGCCCGGTCTCTTCAAGGCTTGTTATTCTAGCGGAATCGGACCCTGTGCATGTCCCGCCGCGACCTCGGATGGCAGCGGCCACCGGAGGCGACGCCAGTGACAAGGTCAATCGGCGTCACGAGGCCCACGGTACACCATCCCGATTGGGAGCTCGCTTGAAATCCCTAGGGCGACGAGGGTACGCTCTACGGTGAAGGACACGGTGTCGTCGATGGTGGCGGGTTTGAGGTAGAAGGGTGGGTTCGGTGGAAGGACCGTCACTCCGAGGTGTGCAAGTGACGCCAGGTTGTCCAGGTGTATGGCGCTCAGTGGGGCCTCCCGGGGCACGATCACCATGGGCCGCCGCTCCTTGAGGCACACGTCGGCCGCCCGGCGCAAAAGGTTGTCCGCCAGGCCGTGGGCTATCGCCGCAGCGGTGGCCATGCTACACGGGACTATGGCCATTCCACGTGTGGGGAAGGTCCCGCTTGCGATTGGGGCGTTGAGTTCGCCGAAGGAGTAGTAGGCGAATCTTCCTTCGTCGGTCCAGCGCTCCAGGGCGGCGCCGAAGGACTCTTCCATCTCCTCACGCCACACGAGGCGGGCCGCCGCGGACGCCGTTACGACGACCGGCACGTCCATCGACAGCAGCCGCTCGACGGTGGTGGCCGCCATCACGGAGCCGCTGGCGCCCGTGATACCGACTATGACAGGTGGTGCTGAGTTTTCCAAGAGAGCCTTCCTCGTCCGGTGGCGGAACCAGCCTCTACAGTAACACGGCGGCCAGAGTGCCCGCGAAGACCGCGGTCGATACATAGGCGTTGGTCCGGAAGAAGGCCACGCCGAGCCGCGAAGTGTCGGACGGCGATACCATGCGGTGCTTATACACGAGCACGACCGCCGCCGCTGAGCAGCCCACGTAGTAAGGCCAGGCGAGATCTGCAAGGAGTCCTACGGCGACCAGGGCCGCCGTCGCGGCGAAGTCCATCGTCCGGGCCAGCCGGAACGCGGCCGTAACTCCGAATCTCTGAGCCACCGAGTGGAGGCCGTCCCTGAGGTGGAAGTCACGGTCCGGAACATGGTAGATGATGTCGAAGCTGCCGGCCCAGAGAGCCACGGCGAGGGATAGGACTGCGGGTTCCAAGGAAAGCTCGCCGGTTACTCCTATCCATGCGCCCGACGGCGCGATCGCCAGCGCCCAGCCGAGGGCCAGGTTCGAAGCCCAGGTAAAGCGCTTGGTGTACGGATAGAGTATTAAGTACGCGCCGGCCACTGGGGCCAGAGCCAGAGCCAATGTGTTGAGCTGGGCCGCGGCGATAATGAACACCGCAGCCGAGGCCGCTGTCAGAAGCGCCATGTCCGGAACGGCCAGGAGGCCTGCAGGCAAATGGCGCTCAGCGGTCCTGGGATTGCGGGCGTCGATGTGACGGTCGATCAGGCGGTTGGCAGACATCCCAAGAGTCCTGGCGGCTACCATCGCCACCGTAATCCAGAGGAACTGCCCCCAGGTCGGCAGGCCGTCCGCAGCCAGGACCATGCCTGCGTAGGCGAAGGGCAAGGCGAAGACGCTCTCACGGTACTTGATCGCGTCGAGGACCAGCGGTACATTCCGCGTCCACTGCCGAGTCGCGGGCTCAGTCAGATCCCGTACTCGGCCCACTTGCCATCCACCAGGAGCTTGATCTCTTTGGTCATCTCTATGTCGGGCGGCCACTCGCGCTCGCGTCCGTCGGCAGGCCCCTTGGCCGTGGCGTCTATGCCCATCTTGCTGCCGTATCGTGGAGTTGGTGAAGCGTGGTCTAGATCGTCGATAGGGCCGTCCGCAAAAACTACGCCGCGGGCTGGATCGATGTTGTTGGTCACCCGCCAGGCGACTTCGGACAGGTCCTGCACGTCTACGAAGTGGTCTACTACGATTATCGTCTTGGCCAGCGCCAACAGGCCCAAGCCCCAAATGGCATGCATCACCTTGCGCGCGTGGCCCGGGTACTCCTTTTTGACGGAAACGATGACCAGGTTGTGGAACACCCCTTCGGCGGGCATGTTCAGGTCTACGACCTCCGGCATGGTCATCTTCATCGCCGGCAGCATGAAGCGCGCGGCGGCCGTGCCCATAAAGAAATCCTCAGTCGGAGGCCTGCCCACCATCGTGGTCGGGTAGATCGGGTCGCGCCGGTGCGTGATTGCGGTGAGATGGAAGACTGGATAGTCCTCGGCGGGCGAATAGTAGCCGGTGTGGTCTCCGAATGGCCCCTCGGGCCGCAGTTCACCCGGCACGACATATCCTTCCAGAATGTATTCGGCCTGGGCGGGGACCTCCAGGTCTATGGTCTTGCATCTGACCATTTCTACGGACTCGTTTCTGATGAAGCCGGCCGCCGCGATCTCGTCCATGTCCGGCGGCAAGGGCAGGGCGCCGGTCCACATGGTTGCCGGGTCGCCTCCAAGGGCGACGGCGACCTCCATTCGGTCGAGGCCTCGTTCTTTGCTAGCCCTGTAATGGCTGGCGCCGACCTTGTGGGTCTGCCAGTGCATTCCCGTGGTCTGAGAGTCGTAGACCTGCATACGGTATGTGCCGACGTTTCGCCGCCCTGTTTCCGGGTCGCTGCTGATCACCAACGGCAGCGTGATGAATGGCCCAGCGTCCATGGGCCAGCACTTGAGGACAGGAAGAATGTTCAGGTCGGCGTCGTCCCCCTCGAGCACTACCTCCTGACAGGGCGCCCGTTTAACGGTCTTTGGCTGTGTCCTGGCGATGCCTGCCAGATCTTTCAGCGTACGCAGCTTGTCTCCAAGGCCTGTCGGAGGGTTCTGGACCAGCCCGAGGAGCTCCTCGACACGACCGGCCAGTTCGCGGATGTCGTCCACTCCCAAGGCCCAGGCGGTCCGTTGATGGGTGCCGAAAAGGTTGATGACGAGCGGCGTCTCGTAGCCCTCTACGTTTTCGAACAGCAGGGCAGGGCCGCCGCCCTTGACGGTCCGATCCGCGATTTCCGTTATCTCGAGGTTTCGGCTTACGGGTGCCTGAATACGCTTGAACTCGCCCCGGCTCTCCAGGAACTCAATAAAGGCCCGCAGGTCCTTGAAGGCCATATTTGTCAGCCTTTCCGGCCCGCCAGGCGAAGCTCAGTGGAAGAGATCCCGGAACGGAACTTCGCCTCTGGGATCGAGGAGAATATCTCAGCGAACTCCCCGGGAACCGGGACATCGTTCAGCGTCCGAAACGTCCCGTTCTGCTCCCTGCCGGCCACCAGGAATGAGCAGCCCGATCGTCGCGTTTCGTCGAGCGCCATCAGCATCGCAGACGGGCTGTCGCCGGAATACCTAGGATCGACGAGACGGTCCGCTGTATCCACGCCTATTACGAACGTCCGGCCCGGGAAAAGAACGGCCTTCTTGTGGAATACCTCAGCGTTCGTGACCACGACGGTCGCCAGACCCTTGAACTGACCGGTCCGGGCGCGTGTCTCCTGGTCACTCAGAGGAGGCTTGTCAACGTTGGTCACCGATATCTCGTAGGTTATCTCCGAATGCAGCATGTCCTCGGCGGTTTTGGCCAGTTCCAGGTGTCCGGCGTGAAGCGGATCGAACGAGCCCGAGAGTATGGCTCCGCCTACGGCGGCGTCGGCACTCATCGCACCGTCGGGGCTTACGACAACCGATGCCACATGCCCGGCAAGCATCGCCTCCAGTGAGTCGTCATAGCTTACGACCTCGACTTCGATCTCTTCACCCTCCACAAGATCCAGCGACAGCCCGAAGTCTATCCCATAGGAGGCGGCCATCGCCTTCAGCACCAACATGCTAACGACAGTGTCTTCGCCTGACCTGTCCCTTAGACCCTTGGAGAGGACGAGGCTGTAGGTCGTCACTCTCGTGTCATTCCAGGCGGCCACGTGGCAGCGATGGTCTCCTCGTTTCGGACGGTTGGAGGCAATCGAGGCCGTGCAGGCGATGCCGGTAACGGGGCGGTCGTCCGGTCTCAGGCGCACCGCGCGCCGGTACGCCGTCCGGGCCATCGCCCGCGCGGTTTCTCCGCTGACTGCCTGGTCGGGCTGGGACCCTAGGAAGTCACGCAGCGCTGCCTCTGAGTAGGGGGCCACGGCCTCGATGACGGTGTTCGAGGCCCCGGGTACCCTGAGCAGCCACGATAGGGTCTGGGCGCCACCGCCGGTGACGGCGATGACCGCCATACGCGGCGACGCATGTATTTGTTTGATGAGCCTGTCTGTGACGGCGTACATGACCTGCGGCAATAGGCCGTTGGCGGGGTGAGACTTACTATAAGGTGCCCTTTGGGAATGCGCAACAACGTGAACGCCAGTTTGGGTCGTATAATGGATCGGGAGGACAGAATGGGTAAGCTACTAGCTGTCGTAGTTCTGGCGGCATTGGTGGGAGCGGGCTTGCTTGGCTGTGGGGGTCACGGTGACGCCAAGGCGCAAGAGGTGGTTGCCGGGCGACTCCCGCCTCCTGTTCCGGCAGGGGACGAAACGGTGGGCCCAAGCCAAAACAGCCCTTTCGGCGGTGACGAGCGCCAAATACCTCCGTCCCAGGTTCCGGCTGTATCAACCGCGACTGTGTCCCCAACCCAGGTCGGAGGGATGAGCGAGGCCCCTGTCGTTGTCGAGACAGCCGTAGTGACGTCCGTTCGCCCCGAGGCGGAAGCGCCGGCGGTGGAGATAGTCTATGGATACGGCGTTTTTGTGCCCTCAAGGGTAAACATCGAGGTAGGACAGGAGGTCGTATTCTTCAACGAGTCGGGCAAGGACTTTTGGCCTGCTTCCGCTATCCACCCCACTCACCAGATATACCCCGAGCTCGACGCAAGAAGCCCTGTCAAGTCGGGACAGTCCTGGATATTCAAGTTCGACGAGCCTGGTTACTGGAGATACCATGACCATCTGGCTCCGCAAAACACCGGTCTGGTGGTGGTGCAGGGGCAGCCGACGGTCCGCGACCGGCCCGAGGTTCCAGGGAGGGAGGACCTGAGCTTTGAGGAGCCTGGCGCCCTTTCAGTCCAAGATGCCGTCAACCTTTTCAAAGACGATGGCCTGTTGGAGAGGTATATCTTGAAGTATGGGCCCGCCAACGTCGTTAAGTTGCTAGCCGACTATGAGAGCCGGATTGGCGGCGACTGCCATCAGCGGGCGCATGTGATGGGCCGGATAGCGTACCAGTATTTTGGGTCTCTGGCATTTTCGCTTTCGGGCCACGAATGCCACTCGGGCGGATACCATGGGGCCACGGAGGCCTTTTTTCGAGATCGGGGGACCGGTAGTCTAAGCTCCGACATAGCGTTGGTCTGCGGAGATGAGCTGAACCAGTTCTTTCGCCACCAGTGCGTTCACGGGGTAGGACACGGCCTTATGGCGTGGACTAGCTACGAGCTGCACGATGCACTGGAGCTGTGTGACCTACTGGAGTCTCTGGGAGACCGGCTCTCCTGCTACTCCGGTGTATTCATGGAGAACGTGGTCGGAGGCCTCTCGGCGTCCATGGGCCACGTTACCGAGTACCTCTCCGACGACCCTCACTTCCCCTGTAGTGTCGTGGCCGAAAATTATGTTTCGGCTTGCTACTTCTATCAGACGTCCAGGATGGTACAGGTTTTCGGCGGCGATTTTCGAAAGGTCGCCGAGGCGTGTTCGGAGGCGCCGGCGACCGCCCATCTTGTTTGCTTCCAGAGCATGGGGCGGGACGTTGGGGGGTTCACGAGAGGCAATCCAGAAGGCGCGATACAAAAGTGCTCTTATGCCAAGGAGGGTGACGACCGCCTTAACTGTCTGGAGGGTGCCGTGCAGGACTCCTTCTGGGACGTGGCTGGGGCCGATCTCGCGCTTGAATTCTGTTCGCTTCTGCAAGACACCGATGAGAAGGCCCGTTGCTATAGGGTCATAGTCGGCAGGGCAGGTCAGATATTCCAGGCACCGTCGGAGTTATCAGATTTCTGCGCCAGGGTCGACGAGAGCTACCGGTCGGGGTGCGGCTAGGAGGGTTGGCTGCCTGACAGTCGGTACAAGCGTCTATCAGGACTGGTCCTCGAC
>JAQBTI010000116.1 GCA_027624995.1 Chloroflexota bacterium | reverse complement strand
GTTCTTCTACCTAGCCGTGCCGTTCGTGGTCCTTCGGCTGGTGGCTGGATGGTCCACACTCGTCGGGTCCATTGCGGTTATGCTCCTGGGTCTCGCCATCGCGTCGACGATCATCGAGGTCGATCTGATCACGAAGGCCCTTTAGGACGATCAGGCGACTCTCCGTGGCATTGTTGGCGTCGCTACCATTAGAGCAGTGAATGTCGAATAGACTTTCGATTCAAGAGATTCTGGCCGAGAGTGAACGGGTTGCCGGACGCTATTCGTGGGAAGGCACATTCGCCAACTACCTGCGGCTCGTGACCGACAACCCCGGAATATCACGGCTCTCCCATAAGCTAATATACGACGCCATCGTGTACGCCGGCGTCGAGGAGTCTCCCACAGGCGAGCCCGTCTACAAGCTCTTCGACGACGAGATATTCGGCTTGGAGGACGAGCTTGGGCGGATGGTCCAGTACTTCGCCGCGGCCGCCAACAGGCTGGAGATACGGAAGCGAATACTTCTGCTCCTTGGACCGCCGGCTAGCGGGAAATCGACCATCGTCGGCCTGCTCAAGCGCACAATTGAACGCTATACACGCACGGACTCGGGAGCGGTTTTCGCGATCAAAGGCTGCCCGATGCAAGAGGAGCCTCTGCACCTGATACCGCACGATATGCGGCCCAAGCTCATGGAGGAATTCGGCATCTACATCGAGGGCGACCTCTGTCCTCGATGCCGCTACGTCCTTCGATCGAGACATCAAGGCAAGGTAGCAGAGATGCCCGTGACGCGAGTGGTCTTCTCTGAGCCTGAGGCCGTAGGCATCGGGTTCTACGTTGCCACGAACCCCAACCCTGAGGATGCGTCTCTTCTAGTAGGCAGCATCGATACCAGTCAGCTTGAAGGTGACAGGCTGGAGGTGGCAGGCAAGGCCTTCAGGATGGACGGTGAATTCAACGTAGCGAACCGAGGGATGGTCGAGTTCGGAGAGATATTCAAGGCGGACAAGCATCTGCTGACTACGCTGCTCGGCCTGGCACAAGAGCAGCTCATAAAGATGGAGCGGTTCGGGTCGGTCTACGCTGATGAGGTGATTGTCGCCCACTCAAACGAGGGAGACTTCGACACCTTCATGACCGACGAGCACTCGGAGGCGCTGAAGGACAGAATCATCGCGATTCAGATACCCTACAACGTCCGTGTCCGGGACGAGATTGCCATCTATCAGAAGATGCTGTCTTCCAACGTCTCTCAGAGCGCCCATCTGGCGCCGTTGACGCTTTCCACCGTGAGTACTTACGCGGTCCTGTCCCGTCTTGAGGCCCCTGACCGCCAGGGGATGTCTCTCCTCGATAAGCTCCGTGTCTACGATGGCCAAGTGATATCGCACATCTCATCGAGTGACGTGAAGGATATGCGGCGCCATCATCCCGGTGAAGGCATGCGCGGGATCTCGCCTCGGTATGTAATGAACCGACTGAGCGGTGTGGCCAGCGATCCGGACATCGTCTGCCTGTCCCCGTTGAGAGCGCTGGACGCGATCTGGCAGGGTCTCCAGGAAAAAGAAAACGTCAGCGTGGACCTAGTCAGCCGGGCCAGGTACATCGGATTCGTCAAGGACGCAGTCGATGAGTACGGCGAGCGATCGATCCGCGACATTCAGCGGGCGTTTAAGGAAGGCTTTGAGGCGAGCGCAAAGGAGCTCTTGGACGACTACCTCGTCAACATCGAGTCTTTCTGCGCGGGTCGGGACGCGATCGAGCGTGACATGCGCGACATGGAGAAGCAGGCCGGAGTCACCGAGAGAGACCGGTCGGACTTCCGGCACGAGATGAACAGGTACTTTGCGAATCTGAAGATCAGGGGCGTGGAGTACGATCACACGTCGGAACACCGCCTGAAGGCCGCTATAGAGGCCCGACTGTTCCCGGACCGCCGCACGCTGGATGGGACCCTCACACGTCCCAGATTCGCGCGCCAGCGAGTAGAGTGGCGACGCCAGCGCAGCGCGATCTACAATCGCCTGATCGAGACCTACGGGTACTGCGAAGCGTGTGCCGAGGACGTAATCGAATTCTCCGTCCACGTACTCAAGAGCGGATCCGTACTCAAGACTCCCAAGAGCGAAGGAGTCGAGTGGCAGTGGGACCTTAATCCGGCTGCTCCAGGCTCGGCGGAAGACCAAGAGCAGACTCAGCCTTAACCGCTGCGGGTGCGTCGAGTGGTCAGGACTCCACATAAAGAGGCCGGGCACCTCGTAGCCGAGTGGAGAATATCGACGTGAGCTCCAGCCGAAAGCGGAGGAGAGCAGACCAACGTCGGTCGCGGCGCTCAAAGGATCGGGCAATCCGTTGGACCGCGCTCGCCGTCATCATGGCCGCTGCGGTTGCGATAGGCCTCAGCAGGACCCTCTGATCAACAGGCGCGGGTTAGCGGTCGCCGCAATTTGCATTCACCGTCCGATACGGACCTCGTCGGCCTTCTTGAGGAGGGACGCCGAGAAATCTGACACGCCCCAGGTCTGAGAGCGGGGTGGTATAATAATGGCGGACGTGGGGACGCGTGGGTTCGACAGGGGATGTCTCCGCAGGATTGCAGGCCGAGGCCGCCATCGCACCTCGTAAAAAGGTGGCAAAACAATAGCTGGCAACAACAACGAGCTAGCACTAGCCGCTTAGGCGGCTACGTTCACCGCTTCCTCTCCTCGAAGGAGGCGATTGGGCGACGCAAATCGAGGTGCGGCCCGACTGACGCCGATAGGATGCGGGCCAAAGACTCATCGGCTGGCTCTCGACGAGCCTCGCTGGTAAGGACCGCCGAGAGCGAGATCTAATTACCAGATAAGCCTGTAGCATATTCTCGCCGAGTCTCTTCTGGACGGGGAGTTCGACCCTCCCCCGTCTCCACCACGAACACGGGATCGGCATCAGCGCCTTGCCCATGCGGTGGAGGCTCTGACGCGGTTTCAGCAAGATCGCCCTCGCTTCCGCTCCGCTGCTCCGACACCAACGCATCGGGCCATACCTTCATAGTTTATTGGTCGTCACGGCCCCGAGGGCGATCTGTGTCCGCTGCTCGCGCTCATACCTTGCTTGGGTGCCTCCGGCCATATGCTGAACCCCTTGTCAACCGACATGGTCCAGTTTTAGGGCCTGCGACGGCCAGCGCTCTCACCAGAGACGGACGCCGCGACCTTGAGCAGCGCCACCCGCCTCCGACACTCCGAATCACACCTCAACCGCCCATAAGCGTGGTCTAATCAGGCCGTATGAAAGTGTGGATCGAGCGCGTCTCGGAGACCATCTCCGAGAAAGTTCACCGCCATTACCGTTGCGATAATGGCGAAGCCGGGAGGAGCCCATACCCAGGGGAGATTGGTGAGTATGTACAACGAATTGGCGGAGATCATCATATTGCCTCAGGTGGCGTTCGGAATCTGTACGCCCAGCCCGAGGTAGCTAAGGCTTGCCTCGAGAAGAATAGCACCCCCAACTTGCAGCATGGCCGACACCACGACGTAAGGCATTACATTCGGCAGGATATGAACCAACATCTGGCCCATGCTACTGGCGCCGATCGCCTGCGACGCGATAACGAACTCCCTTTCGTGCGGGGACAACACCTGCCCGGTAGGAGATTTTGAAGTAGCTAGTTGGTCCACCCGAACGAGCTCGCAGTAAAGCACTCCGTCTGAATGGACGCCGGACGTCGCCTGGATGCGGTGTAAACTCCGAAGCCATTCACGGGATGTGCGGAGCCCTCCGCATCAATGGAGATCGAGAGTTGGATGGACGTTGACGACGCTAGAAGGCGCTGGTACGGTTTAGCAGATTCGGCGGCCTCGCATCTTCGGCTCCAAGGGTCTGGATCTGGACACGTGACAGACTAAGGGGAGCGATCCCAGGCGCACAGGAGTTGATCCGATCATGAAGATCACCAATGTCCGCACGACGCCGCTGTCACTGCCCCTGCGACAGGCGTATCACTGGGGTCAAGCCACGGTCGAACGCGCAAGAACCGTGCTCGTAGAGGTGGAGACGGACGAGGGAATCACCGGCATCGGTGAGACGATGATCTGGGGGGCCGCCGCCGCCGAACTGAGCATTCTCCGCGGCGAGGCTCCCCTCTTTGTGGGGGAGTCGCCATTCGATATCCAGCGACTGCTCGACCGCTCCTACAGACGGAACTCCCTTGTTCAAACTACTCGGTACGCCAACCAGGTATTCGCCGGTGTAGAAATGGCCCTATGGGACCTCATCGGCAAAGCCGCCGGACAGCCGGTCCACCGCCTTATGGGCGGGTCCGTGCACCGGGATATCCAATACTTCGGTTTTCTGCAGGGAGAGACCCCCGAGGACCTCGGCGCCGATGCCCGTCGCGCCGTCACCGATGGATTCGAGGTGATGTACGTCAAGGTGGGCCGTGGGGAAGACCTGGACCTCCGGATCGTTGCCGCTGTTCGAGAGGCCATAGGTGACCGGCGGCTTCGGCTCGACGCAAACGAGAATTGGGACGTTCTCACCGCCATACGCATGATAAACAAACTCGCACCCTTCAATCCCGAGTTTGTCGAGCAGCCCACTCCCAGCCACAGCATCGAGGCCCTTGCCAACGTGAGAGCAGCTGTTGACGTTCCGATCGCTGCCGACCAGTCTGTTTATACAATTGCGGACGTGTACGAGGTCTGCCGGCGGCGGGCGGCCGACGTTATCGTTCTCGGCCTGCACGAATCGGGCGGATTGATGGGCCTCAAGAAGGCTGCGGCCGTCGCGGAGGCGGTCGGCATCAACATCTGTGTCCACGGGGTGTTCGAGACGGGGATCACCACGTGCGCTTCAAACCAGGTACTGGTCACCATACCCAACTTGGACGACGGCAATCAGATCATGTACCAGCTACTCGAAGAGGATATCGTCGCCTCGCCGGATTTGACCCATACAAAGGGCAGGCTGGGAGTGCTCCAAGGCCCAGGCCTCGGCTTTGAGCTTGACCGCAATGCCGTGAACCGCGCCGCCGAGCGCTTCATCAAGGAGGAAGGCACCATGGGATAGCCCCTGGACAGGTGTGGTCCTGATGGCAAGACCTTCTTTTTGGTCTCGGGTCTGTCCCAGGGCGGCGTCGCTAGGGTGCCGACCGGGCTTCTCTGCAGAGCCTTGCACATAGTGTGGGAAACGCGTTGTGTCTGGCCATTGCAGTGTTGCCGGGGCCGACGTCGCACCGATCCAAAATCGGGCAATTGGCACGGAGTCGACTCGGTCTGGCGGTTCCCAGGCAATGATTGGAGCTCCCTGACCCCGTGATCTGGTAGCCCAGAACTGACGTTGAAGGAGGCAGACAAATGGACGTGGAGTGGCTCATTATCGCCGATGCTGCTCAGGTGGTTGGAGGAAAGCTCTATATGCTGGGTGGCGGGTACGACCGAGTGACCTTAGCAAAGGCACCGCCTGCCCCTCATAGTATGTCGGTGGCGCTGTCGTTCCTGGTGCCGTGGAACGACACGAACGTGAAGCATGAATTCCAGCTCGAAATATTGGACGGGGATGGGAAGAGCATAGTTGACGGCAAGGGCCAGTTCGAGTTGGGGCGCCCTCCCGGGATCACTCCTGGTCAGAATCAACGGACTCAGTTGGCCATGAACCTGTCTTGGAATGTCGAAAAGCTCGGGTCTTACGAGGTTGTCGCTCGAGTTCGAGAGGCAGAGAAGCGATTCCCGTTTTACGTCGTAGCTGGCCAGTCGGCGGCAGCCGTGTAGTGACGGACTCTTGAGAAACCCGGAACAACTGTCGTATGAAGTCGTGTGGGGCTCCCGACAGCTATTATTTTAGCAGCCTCACGATGTCGGAGAGTGTACGTTGGTGGTAACGTAGGTCGCGAGTCGGAGTGCGGTGGCCGTTGCGACTGTGGGCCCAATTCGATAGCATACCCAGTCCCAGGAGGAATCTATGCGCTACTACCGTGTCAGCGAGAAGTTTGGCAAGATGCACCTGTGCGTTGAGGCTGTCGACGGACTGCTCACGTCGCTGAGCAGTATCAACGAGCTGGTCGGCGAATTTCGCGACCTGTTGGACGCCAGCGACATTACCGGCAATAGCGTGGACGCCATTGCCCGCCACCTGCTCAAGCAGGGCCGCGGCAAGGAGTTCGAGTTGGCCCAGCTCATCGACTGGTCCATCTCCGAGACCGGCGACGCGCGGATTATCAAGCCCCTAGAACCCGACGAGATGTGGGCCGGCGGCTTGGGCAACATGATAATGACCCCCGAGAAGCTCGCCGACGCCCCCGAGGGCGTACGCCTTGCCTACAATACCCCGGAGATTACGACCAACTTCTACAAGGGGACCAGCCACCGCCTGGCCGGGCCCTTCGACAGGGTCGGGATCAGGGCCGACACGGAGCGCACGATCGCCGAAGGGGAGCTCGTGCTCGTAATCTACAAGGGAAAGCTGGCCGGGTTCAGCACCGGCAACGAAGTCGCCGGCGGACTGGGTGCCCGGTCGTCAAATTGGCTGGTGCCTGCCAAAGTCTTCACGGGCTGTGCCTCGCTGGGTCCCTGCATCGCCACCCCTGAGAGCATACCCGACCCAATGTCGTTGGCGCTCGAGCTGGTCCAGTACCGCGGTGGGAAGGAGATTGCGCGAAGCGAGGTGCCGGCGCGGCTCAAACGGCCGCCCGAAGAGATCGTCGCCTCCACCGTTGCCCACGACTCGCCCCCCGATTTGGTCATTCAGTATACCGGAGGATTCGCTGCAGTACCCGACTTCCCACTCCAGGCGGGAGATGTCGTGCGGATCACCATGGAGGGAGTCGGATTCGTCCAGAATACTGTCGAGGTCGTCTAACGGGTGCGGTTCCAGTCCCCAAGCCCGACTATTGCTCGACTTCGAGGCTGACCTCGTAACCGACCGACACGCTCGGCGTCGCCTAGCCCTCCAAAGGTGCGCTGGGTCCGGATTGCAAGGGAATCCGGTGAGTTCGGCGCTGTCATTGATCAGACAGCCGTTGCTTCTAGGTAACGGACAGCGTCGATTGTACAGCCACTAGTTCTCCAGACGAGTCTTCGCACCTCCCGCTTCGTCCTGTCCTCCTCTCGGCTTCCTGCCTGGTTTGGGCGCGTTGGCCCTCGGACCGATCAGTGATTTTCACCTGACTAGCCAGGCGTGGCCAGCCCCACCTCTTGCAAGACCCCGCAGTCAGGCAAACGTCTGATTTGAGCTTGGAGCAACCCATACGTTTTCGCTGGCTTGGCTCGTCGCCGTATCACCCTTTGTATCACCCAATAGAG
>JAQBTI010000115.1 GCA_027624995.1 Chloroflexota bacterium | reverse complement strand
TTTCTTCGTAGTGCACTGCGACACATAGTACTACGGACGTCGTTCACAGGCGCGATGGTTGTTGTTGGAGACGCAGGCCGTGTCTTCACAGTGCGTGCCGGTCCTCTCTGCTCTGGCGCTCTGGCCGCGGTTGGGAAAACGGCGATCGTAGCGCCGCACCACGACACATGGGCCGTAATATGGCTCTCCTTCGGACTGGATCGGACAGTCGGTCAGGTCCTCCTGGCCCCAGGTCTTCCATTCCTATTCGTATCTGGATTTCGTGCAGGACATGACGGAGGTACTGATCAAGGCAGGAGGCCCACTTCCGTGAACGTTCGTATAGAGCCGAGTGTCGCGGCCCCACAGGCCTTAACTGTCGGCAACCACCTGGGGATGATCGCCCCACTACGAACCGGGGGGGATGGCCGTGTTCACACACGCTGCCTCTCCCCCGTGGGTGTTGGTCAATAAGGTCAATTCGGTCAACTCCCCGGTTCCGTAATTGACTTTATTGACTACATTGCCCCCTTTTTCAAGGCGAAGGGCTGGAGGTTGCCCACCTTTGGTAGTCGATCCAGGTCGCCCAGATCCACCAAGTCGGACAGCGTCCTTGATACGTGACCTTGGTCGGAGCCTGTGGCCTCTGCGACAGACGTGACTGTGATCTGATCATCGGATCTTGCGAGTCGCGCAGCGGCGTCAAGTATCTTCTGCCGGCCTTCGGTTCTCTTCACGGTGTCGGCGTTTCCTACACAACGCCAACCCCCACCTTTCGATGGCTCCAACTCCAGACTCAAGTCCTCATCCAGATCGCGGGAAACGATGTCAAGCACGGCATTCCTTTTTCTTCCTGGCCGGTCGAGGAGCCACAGGGTGTCCGCCGATGCGGCCTTACCAATGGAACCCGCCACGTCCTCGACATTGACAACCTCGCCTCTGCCCTTCCGCAGGTGGTCTATCAACACCAGGGACCGCTCGTATCTGGTCGCCAGCTGCTGAAGAGGGGCCATGACTTCGTAGACTTTCTCTTGATCGTTGTGGTCGAATCTCCAAGCACGACCCACCGTATCGACTACCACGAGCATAGTGCCGGCTTTGTAGTGATCTTCGATTGCGGTTACCAAGTCATGGGGCGCATCGCAGTGGAATCGAAGCCGATCTGTGTCCGATCCTCCAAGGGCGGCCAGCCGCCGTGACAGCCGGCGCGGCCCGTCCTCCAGAGCATAATAGTGAACCAATCCCGTGTTGCACTCCTGACCCAGAAACCGGCCTCCTACGGCAACACGAATACTCAGATCGAGGGCTGCTCGACTCTTCCCGCTCTTGGGTCTACCAGCCAAGATGGTCAGCCCCACTGGCAGCAATTTCTCTACGACAAAGACGGGCTCAGGGTGTTTCTCCTTGAGTAGTTCGCTTGCGGTCCAGCTGCGTGGTGTCGTCATGGTCGGACCCTCCGCGTGACCGGCCGTCGCGCTCGCCGTTGTCGAGCGATGCTATCGATGATGGTCTCGGCCACCTCTCGACAGGCGTCACGCCAACCTGTCCGAGCTGCCTCATACTCTGCGTTTCGGATGGCGATCAGCTGTGGATCGAGTGGAGCTTCGATTGCACGAGCCGTCTTTGCCTTTGCTCGACGGCGCTCGGGCGTGTCGGGGAAGAGGTCTTTCGGAGTGCAACCCACGGCAAGCAACACATCGCGTGTATCGCAGCCGGCGTGGCAGCAGACAAGGCAGGCTCCGTCCACAGCCAAAGCCACGGACAGGGACGGATTTCTATCCTCGTGGGCCGGACAGCAGGCAACGAATGAGTAACCAACTCTCTCGCGGATCCCCGCCAGCTGGCGCAAAGCCGACCACGCTCGTGGAAGGACTTCGCTTGCAGTACGGTCGGCAGAAGCCTCGGAATGTTTGGCCTTGTGCGGTGTCGTCCTTTCGGAACCACTTTTCTTATCCAGTTTCATGAGACCTCCGCGTCGCGCTCAGAGACACGAGCTTCGATCCAAGCCTGAATCTCATAGCAGCCTCGCACATGCTGCTTCGTATGTTGCCCTGACGGATTCCGCCCCTATGAACGTGCACTTGTGTTCATTAGCAGCAATGCCGGTAGTTCCACCGCCGAGAAAAGGATCAAGCACCACGGCGCCAGTGTCAGCCAACTGCTGCAGCAAGGCGAGCATCCCGGACTCAGACTGGCCCCAGTCGTGATATCGCTTGTCCTCTGCGTCTGACTTGACCACGTCGTGAAAGCGCCGCTTTGTTGGGCCGTAGACGAGGACAGGTTTCCACTGCGTAGTCACCTTGCGCTGATGCTGGACGTTGGCGCGGCCGGCGATCAGATATGTCATCGTCCAGCGGTAGATGAGGTGCTCTCCGAGGCGCACGTAAACTTCCGGCAGGTGTGTCTGTCCGCTCATCGCCGCCAACATTCCAGTCGGCTTGAGCACCCTCTTGGCGAAGATGGCCAGAGCCGTCCAAAGTGACAGAAACTTTTGCGGATATGGCGGATCAGTGAGGATCAGGTCTATCGATCCGTCAGGCACATCTGCCAGCACCTGCTGAAACTCTCCGAGTCGCAGGTCTGGGTCTGGCACGGACGATGGCGGCTTCGGCTTGGCCTTGCGCTTCGCATCGGCCTCGTCGTCACGCATTTTCCGCGTGGCTCTCGGGATCGTCACCTTGCCTGCCTTGACTTCCAACAGCAAGTCAGGACGCTTTTCTTCCAGCTTCCGCGCCGAGCGCACATATTCCCGATTGGTGCCGGCGGCTGCCGCCAGCTTGGCGTCGGTCTTGCGACCGTCGGCTAAACCCTTAGGCAATGCATTGCCTAAGGGTTTCTTCTTCCCACGGCCACCTTCGACCCCTCTGGTGCCCTGCGATTCTTGCTGTTCCTTTGCCTCGGCCTTCAGCCGACTACCCAGCTTCGTTTGCGCGAAGTGCGCCGCAGCCGCGCGCATGCTTGGATCCGCATGGCGTCGATCTCGATTGACGGCCAACGCAAACTCCACTGCAGCCTCGTACGATCCTCCAAACAAGCGCGTGACAGGCTCGACTCCGGCGATGGCGCAGGCACGGTATCTGTTGCGTCCGTCCAGGATCTTGCCTTCATACAAGCAGATCGGATCAAGGAGTCCGTGCTGCTTGATGTTGGCAGCAAGCAACGCGAGCTCCGCGTCTCCGAGAAGGCTCCAGATGTCCGCAATTTCGTGAAATTCTATTTCCTTCGGTTCAGTCACGGCACTGCTTTTTGTAGTCCCAGCAGCAGCGCCATTGAGGTCGGACAAAGTGGAAAACGCGGGCCAGTCCTCGACGGCCTGTACAGGCTCCTTACAGCCTCCGGACTGGTCTCTATCCTCGACAGCACCTGGCGCAGAGCCGCCATAGTCGTCGGCTATCCTCCTGTTGCCGGGGTTGTCCTGGTGTTGTGGTTCGTCGGCATGAACAGCGGCATTATTGGACTCGGGGAGCGCCATCATTGCACCACCTCCGGGCGGAGCACAGACGGGCGAGACTCGATCCAGGCGTCGATTTCGTCGCTACGCCAAGCAACTGCGCGAGCCCCGAGGCGGACCGGCGGTGGGAAATCGCCGGCCTTGATCTTCTCATAGAAAAGGCTGCGTCCCAGACCGGTGCGGGCCAGCACAGAGGGCAGGCGCTCAAGGCGGGGACTGGGGGTTCGGATGACAACGGACATGGTGGACTCCAAGTAACGAGTGTACTTTGTCGTCCCGTTCGCACGTCTTTGCGGAGGAGGAGGGCACTGCCTCTGCCTTCAGAACGCGAAAGGGGCGGCCCGCCATTTGCGGTCCGCCCATCTTTCCCGTAAAAACTCACGCGTGGCTTGGATGTCACTCTACGTCATCTGTGTAAGACCATGTCCCGCAACGGGAGTCCGGTTGAAAGATCCACCACAACAGGGGCGTAAGATTTACGGAACATCCTGATGTCCGTATTTCCGTCCCTTGTCCTCTTCGTAGGCCTCACGGATTTCCCGGTCCTTCTCCTCCTCGGGGTCGGGGTCGATCAAATCCATGTCAAACTCGGCCCTGTCGTCTTCGCTGAGGGACACCTGGCGGGGAACAGCAGGACCGCCAGCCCCTCCATAGGACCGGTCTTGGGGGACGAAGGCCGGACGCCAGCCGCCGCCCTTCGAGCGTCGGGGAATGGGGTCTCCCTTCAGACCTACCAACCCGATCAGGCGCTTTCTCAGGTCGTACACTTTCTGTCTATCTGAGGATGGAATCTCCTGCTCTCGAATGAGGATTTTCAGTAAACTCCAACTGATCACGGGGTTCCCTGGGCTGTTGCCCATCTCAAAACCGAGGGCGCCATAGCTCCCCTGCGCAATCACTCTGTGGTCAGCGGAGCGAGTGATCTTGACTGTATCCTCGGAGGTCAGTGTAATCGTCACCTCTGACCAGGACTCCACTAACGGGGGCTCCGGCTTCTTCGGCCCGGCACTTGCCTGCGGATCGTGACTGCCTTGAGTCTCAACTGGGGGGTCCTTGGCAGTGGGCTGATCGCAACTCTCCTCCTCAAATTGCCTCGCTCTGGCGTCGAGGGTCCACCGCCCTCTTTGAGCCGGTTCCGCGACAGCGTCAACGGCTTCCATTAAGGCTTTCAGGTCGTAGCTGGGCAGTTCGTTCATCGACACGACAGGTATGTCTCCGATATCGGTCTCAGCAAGCATGCCTGGCATATCCACAGTGGCCTGGAACGCGATCTCGCCGGGCACGAAGGGTCCGTCTGCTTCCTCTGGAAACCACATGTGCGCATACCATTCCCAGGTTTGTTCACACGCACTTTTTAGTTGGCTCCTCAACTGCACCTCGTTCCCTGGCCACCGCTCCCCAGCCGCTTTGTAGAGAGAGGCCACGGTTATGCCTGGAACACCATAATTTGACTGGCTGTATTGCCTCAGGATGTAGTAGAAGAGCAGCGGCAAATCTTCGGGACGCATGCACAGCGGCGGGACCTCCACCACCCCGGCAGCGGCGAAGTGGCCAGCAAGGGTGGGTAGAAGGACCTTGTCGATCGCATCCAACGGTTCGTGCGTGAACCCGATGACACGCATGCCTCGGTCGACTGCTTCGAGGATGGCCCCCTGATCCTGACGGTCCAAAGACTCGATATCGAAGACGAACAGGGTCATGTCGCTCAAGTAGACGCCGTATTTCGCCTGACTCCAGGGCTGAAAAGTGCCCTCTACGCGCCTTTCGGTCCTCAACCTCACCAAGCACCGGGCAACTCCCCGAAAGCTCGTTCCCTGCTCGCCCATCACAAGAAGGTGATCAGGCGAACCTGCCCAGGCGCACAACTCCCCCGCCAGTGCCCGCATGGGTCTTGACAGCCCGATCAACCCGCTCTGGAGGCAGGTGAGAAGATGAGGGGCCAAAATGCTCTGTGCCCCGTTTCGCCAGCGTTCCACAACCTGGAGCACACCCTCCAACTCGCCGATGGTCATTGGGACAGGGACGTCACCCGGTGTCGCGTCCCATAGGTATACCAAGGCACTTCGTGACTTGGCGAGGGACCGGCCGATGGACTGCGGATCGAAGTCAGAGGTCATGTTTCGTCCTGCCAATCCGTGCGGTTGACATCGGTTCCACGCTCACGGCATCTCCGCTGTCGCGTCGCAGAGCGACAACGCTTTCCCGCAGGTGGTCGAGGTAATCGGCCCACCGTTGCAGCATGTTCCGGCGCTGCTCGAGGTAGGTCGTTCGGTTGTAGGCCCGCCCAAGCGCATCGCGCACCGCGTGCCCGAGCTGCATTTCGACCCACTCCACGGGCTGGTTGAGGTGTTCGACGAGAATGGTCCGGGCAACGGCACGAAATCCGTGCGCCGTCATCATCCCTTTGAACCCCATGCTACTGAGCGCGGCGTTCAGCGTGTTCTCCGACAACGGTCGGCCTCGACCACGGGAAGATGGGAAGGCGTAGTCACCGTCGCCCGAGATCCGATACTGCTCCTCGAGGATCTCGCGGGCCTGCCGCGGCAACGGCGTCACCATCGCGATGCCTCCCTTCGAGGGCTGGAAGTCCCACTCGCCACTGGCCAGGTCGAACGACTCCCACTTCGCGGAGCGCAGCTCGCCAGGACGCACGAACACGAACGGCGCCAGACGCAAGGCGGCCGTCGTCGATGGCTGTCCCGAGTAGCTGTCGATGGCCCTGAGCAGGCGGGCGAACTGGGCGGGATCGGTCAGAGCGGCGTGGTGCTGGACCTCAGCAGTGCGCAACGCACCCTTGAGGTCGGCGGCTACATCGCGCTCCGCTCGCCCTTGAACGATCGCGTAGCGGAAGACTTGGCCGCACAGCGTCCGCACCCGGTGCGCGGTCTCGACTCGGCCCTTGCGCTGAAGCCGTTGCAGGACATCGAGGAGGAAACCCGAGGTGATCTCCGCGATGGGCTCCCGCCCCATCGCCGGGAACGCGTGCAACTCCAGCCGCCGGAGGTTCCGCTTGGCGTGGGCCTCAACGACTTGGTGCCGGTGGACCTGGTCGCACCACTCCCGTGCGACGGCCTCGAACGTGTAGGCCGTCGAGGCAGCCTTGTCGGCGTTCTCAGCGCGCTTCTCACGAGCCGGCTCTCGCCCGTCTGCCAGCAGTTTCCGCTTCTCGGCACGCGCCTCCCTGGCTGCCTTCAGGCTCATCTCTGGGAAAGTCCCGAGGACCATCAGGCGCTCCATGCCTCCGTACCGGTACTTCAAGCGCCAGGATTTCCGCTCCTCGAGCACCAGGAGGAAGAGCCCGCCGCCGTCGAAGAGCTTCCGGGGCTTGCCCTCGTACTTCACGGTCTCGACCTGCTTGGCGACCAGTGGCTTCGCGTGTCTGGGCATCCATCCTCCATTGTGGCCTGGGTGCGTATTTTAGGGGTATGCCCGCTCACGGGGTCCCCATACCCCCTATTCTACCCCTACGGGAAGGGGTATGTCAATGGATTCCACTGGATGCCATCAGCACTATTGGGCACAAAAAAGCCCCGTAAGTCATTGACTCACAGGGCTTTAATGGACTGCATTGGAACTGTAAATGGTGGAGGCGGCGGGAATCGAACCCGCGTCCGAGAACAAGTCCTACGAGACCACTACGTGCGTATTCAGTCTATTCCAGCATCTCATCCGCACCAGCTCCGACTGACAGGATCCGGGTTGGACCAGTTCGAAGAGTTTCGCCGGCCGCCCCTGAACAAGGGCGATCAGCTAGCCTGCTGTAGATGGCGTCAGTGTCCGCGTTACAGGCCCCACGGACACCAACGGGCTGCCTAAATTTCTTTAGGCGGCCAACGCATACGAGTTATCGTTGGCG
>JAQBTI010000114.1 GCA_027624995.1 Chloroflexota bacterium | reverse complement strand
TGGCCATCGAGGCTATCGTTGAGGAGGTCGCCGCCTGATGTCGTTTACACACCTATTGACGTAACCTCTGTGAAGACCGCCAGGGTGATGGCGGCGTACGTAACGACGAAGCCAAGTACGCCCGGCAAGAAGTAGGGCTGATCGTCAAAGGCTGTTTGACGTAGAGCGTCGACGCCGCCGAGGAACAAGACGGGCGCGATTACCGATAGCAATCGCAAAATCCTCATTCTGGTGGAAGTTACCGTATTTCCTCCTCGGCGCCGTGACGCCGCGCCGTGAATGCAGGCTCTACCAGTGGATGCTAGTCTGACCCTCATGAGGAAATCGTGAGGAAGGCGACCTTCACCGTGACAGTAGTGTGAGGGCCAGCGGGGATCGGAACGGGAAGAACTCGCCGCCGCTGGGGTCGATTCCGGTCTCGTTGGTCGCGTGACCTCTTGCCGCCGCGAAGGACGGATCGACCGTCTTTCTGTCAGTCCATCCGGCGTGCACCGAGTGGCTCAGAGGCCGGCAAGAGGCAGTCCAGAGCCCGCGACCACGTGTTTGACGACAATCTGAGGCGTCAGTAGCATTGTCGTCGACAAAGATGGAGGGTTGCTTGGCGGCACGACCGAACACCGGAAATGTCGGTTGATATTAGCCTGCAAGAGCGAGGATGTCCATGCTTATCGTAAACCAGTGTCACGAGTTGGACCGGGTATTTCATGATAGCTGGCCGATCCCCGGCCGCACGCCTGCAGTGGTGAAGTTGTTTGGCCCCCGGCGGGGGCACGTGGGCTGTCAGTTGGTCGTGCAAAGCGACCAGGCCGTCGATCTGGAAACTAGCGGTTTGCGGGGAGAGGAGGCGGCAAACTGCCCGCCCCAGACACTTTTCATGTGCGGTTTGTCCCGTTGGAAGAGAACACGACTTTCGGTGACGAGCCGGTGCAGCCCGGGTTCTTGGCGGCGTTCACCACAACCAGTCTGACACCCAAAGCGCACCGCCAGGTCGTGCGGGCGGCGCCATGCGAGCTCGCGGAGGTGCTCGTGCCGGCCAAGCAGGGAATCAAGGAGGACGGCCGGCCTGTGGTCCTGTTCATCGACTACACTATTCCAGACGATGCGGAGGCCGGCGCCTACGCGGGCTCGATAGAAGCCCGGTCCGGCAGTGAGAGAACACAGGTGGCAGTGGAGCTGGAGGTCTACAGCGCAACCCTCCCGGAGAAGCAGGAGCTCAAGGTCAACAACTGGTTTAACCTCAGGCGCATCGCCGAGGTCCACGATGTCGAGATCTGGAGTGAAGGGTACTGGCGTTTGCTCCGCAAGTACGCCAGGTTGATGGCCGCAAATCGGCAGACCATGTTCGGGGTCCAGCCGGAGGTGTACGGCCTCAAGGTGGTAGATGGGAAGGTCCAGTGCAACTACGAAAGATTGGAGCGCTACATCCGGCTCTTCCTGTCGGAGGGATTCACGGAGATCGAGGGCACGCACGTCAGCTATCTACACTCAGTTGACGACGGCGTGACGTTCCTGAACTGGGCGTCAGACTATCCGGTCCACGAAGATTGGTTTGCAAAGCGACCACCAGGCGATAACGAGAGCAAAGCGTCTGTGCTGGGACCGGTCCCCACGACCCCGGAGGGGCATGCGCTACTTCGCCAATGGCTAACGCCTTTCTGGGATTTCCTCGGCAAGCACGGCTGGCAAGACATGTTTTACCAGCATGTGTTCGACGAGCCGCGGGCGACGCAAGCGGACCATTACCGCCACCTCTCGCTGATCATCCGGCAGCTGATGCCAGGCGTGAAAATAATCGACGCGATTCAGGCCAAAGAGCTTAACGGCGCTAACGACATCGCCGTGCTCCGGCTGGACGACCCGCGGATGGTGGTACCTTCGAGCCCGGACGGGTCCAACGGCGAGCGAGTCGTCGCCGAAGAAAATCGGCGCCAGGGCGTTGAAACCTGGTACTACACATGCTGTGCACCGAGCGGAGAATCACTGAACCGGTTTATTGACTTTCCTTTGATTCGCACTCGGCTGTTGCACTGGTACAACTACGTCAGCGGGACCAGCGGTTATCTACACTGGGGACTGAACTGCTACCAGTTGGACCAGGACCCATGGGCCTGTACCGTCCCGGCTGAGCCCTATGACATGCCTTACGGCAAGTTCAAGCTGCCGCCCGGCGACACTCACGTGGTGTGGCCCGGCGGAGAGGACGTATTTGGTTCGATGCGTCTTTTGGCGATGCGCAACGGGATAGAGGACTACGAGCTCCTTGCGCTGCTGCGGGACGACCCTGAGACAGCCGGAGCAGCTAACGAGATCGTGGACCAGGTCATCCGCAGCTCAACGTCATATGTGCAAGACCCCGTTGAGTTCGACCGTCACCGGCGTCGTCTGCTAGAACTGGCGTCCTGAACCGGCGAAGACCTCTTTATTGGCCACCCGGTCGTGCCGCGGCGATGTCGATCCCAGGTCTACCCAGACAGCCGGACCGGGCCGGTAAATATCTCATCGGGGAAGAACGGGTTGGAGAAGTCGATTCCCTCGGTGGTCACGATGCCGAAGGCCGTGTAGTTCGTGCTCTCGCCGGCGACGCCGCTCCCGTTGCCCCCACCGTGGCCGATTGTCCACTGGCGGCCTAAGAGGCGCCTGCCTTCCCATACCCCGCCCGTGGCCACCAGATGGCCGAAGCGCGCCAGGTCCTTGGCGCTCATCACGACCCAGCCCGGTCCGCCTCTGACCACGTGTCCATCGATCTCGTACGGTGGGTCCAGGAAGTCGCCGTACCCCGGCATGTGCGGGTACCAGTCCTTCTTTTCGTATACGGCCTGGCCAGGTGTCCAGTCCCAGTGGTCCGCTGGGATGCCGATCTTCCCGAACAGCTCGTCGTCGAGCACCCGCTTGATGTCCTGGCCCCATAGCGCCGTCAAGGCCTGGGCGAGGCGCCACTGGCCGCCGCTGCTGTAGATGCCCTTGGTGCCTGGCTCCGCGTGAGAGTAGTTGTCGTGGAACGGGTCCCCCGTCCAGTCGGCCCACTCAGGGACCGACCCGCTCGCCGCACCCTGCCGCCAGTAGTAGCCGTTGGTCACCGGGAACCCACCCCAGTGTCCACCATCTACCTTACGGCCGAGCAAATTCCAGGTGAGCGTTTGATGGTGGCCCCGGTCCAGGTGTTTGTGCGGATGCGAGAGCTGGCCTTCGCCCTTCCAGGTCTTCCAGATGTACTCATTGGCATCGACCAGTCCGCGCTCCACGGCCAAGCCCAGCACCGCCCACGTGAACGCCTTTCCCACCGACGCCGTCTGGGATCTGTAGTCGCCGTTGCCCCAAGTGTGAACGAGGTATCCTCCCCGCGTAAACACCGTCCCCCAGTCGTCGCCCTCTTTAACCTCTCCCTTATACGCTACCGCTTTGAGGTCGCGCCCTGACAGCAGACGCCTCCAGGCAACCACATCCAGGCCCGCCTCCTCGGGCGTGATTTCTACCCATTCCTCGCGGGGATACGTCACCCAGTCTGGAAGGCTTTCGGCAGTCATGACATCCGCCGATGGACTCGATCGCTGGCCATAGTGACTCCAAGGTCGATAAGGATGTGACGGCATCATTCTAACCTCGGCGGGAAGTGAGTCAAGATTTGGGCGTGCGGTTGTCCCAATATCGAAACTTTCGGTATCAACGTCTCCACACGTCTTCCGGAATGGCCCCCTTCCCATCAGGGCCGCCATCCTGCTTAAATGATCCCGGCGAAACCTGCACTCTTAAGGAGAGGTGACCACGTGACCCAGGCACATGGACCGGCCGGCGGAGTAGACCCGAGATTACTCGACGCCCTCGAGTGGAGGTGTATAGGCCCACCTCGAGGAGGCCGGGTGGTCGCCGTGGCCGGCGACCCTGTGAACCCGGCTGTCTTCTACTTCGGCGGGGTAGCCGGCGGCGTTTGGAAAACCTACGACGGAGGTACGTACTGGGAGAACGTCTCCGACGGGTACTTCAAGACCGCATCTGTCGGAGCGCTGGCCGTTTCTGAGTCCGATCCGAACGTCGTCTTCGCGGGCATGGGGGAGTCTTGCATTCGTGTCGTGCCGTCCTACGGAGACGGGGTGTACAGGTCTACCGACGCCGGGAAGTCCTGGAAGCATATGGGGCTCGAAGATTCCCGCCACATAGGACGCGTCAGGATACATCCCGCAAACCCCGACATCGTCTATGTGGCCGCCCTTGGCCACGCCTTCGGGCCGAATCAGCAGCGCGGCGTCTTCCGGTCCACCGACGGCGGCGAAACATGGGAGTGCGTTCTGTTCAAGAGTGAGAACGCCGGTGCTATCGACCTATCCATGGACCCTGCCAATCCGCGCGTCCTCTACGCATCATTTTGGCAGGTCCGGCGCAACTTCTGGGGTATCACGAGCGGTGGGCCGGACAGCGGCCTGTACAAGTCCACCGACGGCGGAGAGACGTGGTTGGATATATCGGACAACCCAGGACTTCCCTCAGGCATCAAAGGCCGGATCGGCGTCGCCGTATCGCCCGCCAAGCCAGGCCGTGTCTGGGCGACAGTGGAGGCTGGGCAGTGCGGCATCTACTGCTCGGACGACGCCGGCGCCACCTGGGAACTCGTGAACGACGTCCAAGACCTCCAGGGTAGGCCGTGGTACTACTCACACATTTTCGCCGATCCTCAGGACGCCGATACTGTCTGGGCGCTCAACTTCAAATGTTGGAAGTCTAGTGACGGCGGGAAGACATTCGCCGAGGTCACAACGCCCCACGGCGACAACCACGACCTGTGGATCGACCCCAAGAACCCGCTACGGATGATCGAGAGCAATGACGGAGGCGCCAACGTCAGCTTCAACGGCGGAGATTCCTGGTCCACGATCTACAACCAGCTCACCTCCCAGTTCTACCACGTTGCCACGGACAACCGGTTTCCGTACAGGGTCTACGCTACCCAGCAGGACAACTCGACGATCAGCGTCCCCTCTAGGACCGGAAATGGAGCTATTCCGTGGACTGCCAGCTACCCGGTAGGTACCGCCGAAAGCGGCCACATCGCAGTGCATCCAGAGAACCCAGACGTGGTTTTTTCAGGTGCGATCGGGAGCGTCCCGGGCGGCGGAGGGTGCCTCATCCGCCACGACCGTAGTACAGGGCAGATAAGGATCGTCACAGTCTGGCCGGAGCGCACGTACGGCTACGGGGCCAACGAGCATAAGTACAGGTTCCAGTGGACCTTCCCCGTTGTGTTTTCGCCCCATGACTCGTCCGTGCTGTACGTTGCCGGCAACATACTGTTCAAGTCGACGGACGAGGGCAGCAGTTGGGAGGCCCTCAGCCCGGACCTGACGCGCAACGACGTCACCAAGATGGAGGTCGCCGGCGGTCCCTTCACCAAGGAAACCACAGGCGCTGAGACGTACGGGACGATCTTCGCCTTCGTGGAGTCTCCGCACGAGAAGGGAGTCTTCTGGGCCGGCTCCGACGATGGCCTCGTCCACATCTCCAGGGACGGCGGCGGGAACTGGGAGCAGATAACGCCCGAGGGCCTGCCGGAATGGACCATGATCAGCATGATCGAGGCCTCTCCGTACGACTCTGCTACCGCCTACATCGCAGCAACCCGTTACAAGCTGGACGACAACAGGCCCATTCTCTACAAGACACAAGACTACGGACAGACCTGGACAGACATAGCAAGCGGAATCCCGGATCACGACTACACGAGGGTGATTCGAGCGGATCCCGCCCGGCGGGGGTTACTGTACGTCGGCACCGAGACAGGAGTGTACGTTTCCTTCAACGACGGCGGGTCGTGGCAGCCCCTTCAACCGGACTCAGCGGATGGGTCGGGCAGACCGCTGCCCGTCGCACCGGTACACGATCTGGTCGTCAAGAACGACGATCTGGTCGTGGCGACTCATGGCCGCTCGTTCTGGATACTGGATGACCTGGCGCAACTTCACCAGATGACAGACGACACGACGGAACGGTCGCTCCATCTCATGAAGCCGCGCGCCGCCTATAGGTTGCCAGGGCGGTCACGTCCCCAGGGGCCTCGGCGCGGCAAGACCTACGACAGTGCCTCGGGCGTCACCTTCGTCCAGAAGCCGGGTCCAACCGACGAGCTGGAGCCCTTGGACGCAGGGAAGGACGCGCCCAAGGGCGTCCTCGTTACTTACTGGCTCGGGAAGAAGCCTGAGGACGCTGTAACCCTTAACTTCTCGGACTCTCAGGGCACCCTAATCAAGAGCTTCGACAGCAAGGTTGCCGAGGACGGTGAGCAAGGAAGACTCAGAGTGCCTGCCAAGGCAGGTATGAACAGGTTTGCATGGGACATGCGCTACCCCGGCGCACTCAAGGTGCCCGGCGACAAGAGCACCGAGGGAGCCGTAACCGGGCCGCTGGCGCCTCCCGGTGCCTACAAGGTCACCATCGAGGTGGACGGTCAGACCCAGACCCAGAGCTTCGAGATACTCAAGGACCCCCGCGTCGAGACGACGCAGGAGGACCTGGAGGCCCAGTTCAATCTACAGGTCAAGATCCGGGACAGACTGTCAGAGACCCACGAGTCCGTCAACAAGATTCGGGGCATTCGTAGGCAGGTCGACGAGTGGGTGCGGCGCGTAGAGGAGCATTCCTCCGGCGACGTAATCTCAGCTTCGGCGGATGCTCTGAAGGAAAAGCTCTTGTCTATCGAGAGCGAGTTGATCCAGGTGGACTACACGGGTGTTCGAGACATCAACAACCTGCCGACGAAGCTCGACCTCAGGCTGGCCGAGCTGATCGACGTCGTAGGCTACGCCGACTTCGCGCCTCCCAAGCAGACATACGAGGTTTTCGAAGAGTTCAGTGCCAGGTTGGAGCCTCAGCTCGACCTTCTTCAGGAGGTCGTCGACAGGGACGTGCCTGAGTTCGAGAACCTGGTACACGAGCTGGAGATACCGGCCATCGTTCCGTAACTCGTGGATATCGTTGCCACTCCGGACGGGACTTCTGGAGGACCGAATTGCAAGTCGATTTTCCTTTCATTGATGGGTACCGGGTGAGTCCAGGTCGCCTCATGGCGGTCCGAGGGCTTGACTAATACTTCGGGTTCACGATGACCAGCAGGTCCGTCGTGTAGACGGACTGCTCTTGGACGGTGGATGTCGTCGCCCGCAGCAGAAGAGTAATGGTCTCGGAGGAGATAGCTCCGGTTGACCCATCGACGAGCGCGGTATGGTTTCCCACCACGTTTCCGGGTTCCATCTGTGTGAGGGGCGCGTATTTGGGGCTGCCCGTGCAGCCGCCGCCTGTCCAGAACTGTTAGCAACCAGCAAAAGTGGGACAGTTTGGAAGTCGAGAGATCAGGCGCTGGATGGAGGTCTG
>JAQBTI010000113.1 GCA_027624995.1 Chloroflexota bacterium | reverse complement strand
CACACCACCTCACAATCTCTCGGGTTCTCCTACCCTCAAATGCGTCCCATTATCGCTGACGGTCTACAACCGTCGCGATCTGGCTCGTCGTCCTCGTCGCATTCATGGCCATCTCTGCCACGCTCCTCAGCGACGCGCTGACCTCAGAATTTAAGATCCTGAATAACGCGGACTCGGTCCAGGCGGACAACCTTCTCGAAGACCGGCTGGACCGCGCTCGGTCGGCCAACGAGGTTGTCATCGTCCGGTCCGACACCCTGACCGTCGATGACGAGGCTTTCCAGCAGACTGTCGAGGGACTTTTTAGCGCGATCACCGGCCTCGGTGAGGAGATCGTCGCCGGTGGTGTGACCTACTACATTAGTGGCAACGAAGAGCTCGTTTCGGAAGACCGCCGGACCACCATTATTCCGTTCACAATGACCGGTAGCCTCGGAGACGCCGGCCGGCACATCGAGGAGGTCCGCACTATCGTGGACAAAGCCTTCCCAGCCGGCTTCGAAGTGCTAATGACAGGGGAGGCCACCATCGGGCTGGACTTCCAGGAGATCTCTCAAGAGGACCTTGAGGCAGGGGAGTCGATCGGCATTCCCCTTGCATTGATCATCCTTGTCATAGTCTTCGGCACAGTGGTCGCGGCGGTCGTACCGGTCATAGTCGCGGTCGTCTCCATCGCCATTGCCTTCGGCATCACCGCTCTTGTCGGGCAGACCATGGAGCTGTCCTTCTTCGTCACGAACATTATCGTGATGATCGGCCTGCCGGTCGGCATCGACTACTCGCTCTTCATCGTCCATCGGTTCCGAGACGAGCGGGCCCGCGGACTGGAGAAGATGGATGCCATCGCTCACGCGGGTTCGACCGCCAGCCGCGCGGTGTTTTTCAGTGGCATCACCGTCATCCTGGCTCTCACCGGCATGCTGATAATTCCGCACAACGTGTTCAGAAGTCTCGGTGCCGGAGCGATCGCAGTGGTGACGGTCTCGATCTTGGCCTCGCTCACCCTGCTTCCGGCCGTCCTGAGCATCCTTGGCGATAAGGTGAACCGGCTGAGCTTGCCCTTCATGCGTCACTCAGGGCCCGCTTCCGACTCGAGCTCGGGTGGATTCTGGAACGCCATATCGCACGCCGTGATGCGCAGGCCGCTAATCAGCATGGTCCTGGCCACCGGAGTCCTGCTCGCTCTAGCTGCCCCATACCTCCGGTGCCGCCGACGTCGCCAGTTTTCCCGACAAACTGAAATCCAAGCAGGCGTTCCTCCTCCTGGCCCAGGAGTTCCCCGACCTGCAGCCTAACAAGGCCCAGGTGGTCATAGACGGCGATATCGACGGCGACGCGGTCCTCGCCGCCATCGAAGACCTTCAAGCACGCATGACGGCGGACGCGTCCTTCGGTAAGACAGCCGTCGAAAGCCATTCTGCCGAGAGGATTGCCATCGTCTCGGCTTCGGTGCTCGGAGGAGATGCGACCAGCGACGCAGCCGTGGCTGCCGTAAAACGACTCCGCCAGGACCACATCCCGGCGAGCTTCCAAGGAGTGGACGCCAAGGTGGTCGTGAGTGGTCAGACCGGCTTTAGTATCGACTTCTTCGATGTATCAAACGACTATATGCCGATCGTTTTCACGTTCGTTCTGGGGATGAGCTTCCTGCTACTCACCGTGGTGTTCCGGTACATCGTCATAGCGATAAAGTCCATCATCCTTAACCTGCTGTCTGTAGGGGCGGCCTACGGGCTGTTGGTTATGGTCTTCCAGAAGGGGTGGGCGCCCGACTTCCTTGGCTTGAATCAGGCCGAGACCATTGAGGCCTGGCTGCCTCTATTCCTGTTCTCCATCCTCTTTGGGCTGTCCATGGACTACCACGTTTTCCTGCTCAGCCGGATCAGGGAGAGGTTCGACCAGACGAAAGACAACGCAGAATCGGTCGCCTTCGGCATCCGCACGACCGGCAGGCTGATTACGGGCGCGGCGCTCATAATGGTGGCCGTGTTCGGCGGGTTCGCGGCTGGCACGCTAACGCCGCTTCAGCAGATGGGCTTCGGACTTGGGGTCGCCGTGCTTATCGACGCTACCATCATCCGCATGGTGTTGGTCCCGGCGGCCATGGCGCTACTCGGCGACTGGAACTGGTACATGCCCAACTGGCTCAACTGGCTACCCGACTTGAGAGTCGAAGTGGCCGAGCCGACGACGCCTGCGACCGCGTCCGACGACTAAGGCCACGGCCAGCTAAGGCCAGCGTACGGTCTTCCCCCTGCGTCATTCCAGCGCAGCCTGCGCCCCGCGTAGGCGGGTGGCCGGAATCCATTCGCCGGCGGTCGCACGCAGATTGGGCCCACTGCTCAGATCGCACCCGTATTTATGCTACATTTAGCGGGCGCCCCCCAGACATCGAAACGAGGGGCATCGAGGGAGTGCAATTTGCCTGAAATGATGACGGCGGTCCGCAAAGTCGAGCCTTCCAAAGGGCTGGTCGTGGAAGAGGTCCCGATCCCCGAAGTAGGTCCGGACGAGGTCCTCGTGGCCGTCGAGGCCGCCAGTGTGTGCGGCACCGACCTGCACATATGGGAGTGGGACGAGTGGAGTTCCCAGCGGATAAAGACCCCCCTGACAGTCGGTCACGAGTTCGCCGGGACGGTCGTTGAGATCGGCACCGGCGTTCAGCACGTAGCGGTCGGAGACTACGTCTCGGCGGAGAGCCACATCACGTGTGGCATGTGCTTTCAGTGCCGCACAGGCCAACTGCACATGTGCGCGAGGACCCGCATCCTCGGGGTAGATCGTGATGGCGCGTTCGCCGACTTCCTCGTCCTTCCTGAGAAGGTTATCTGGCCAAATGACAGAAGCAAGCTTCCCCCGGAGATCGCGACCCTGCAGGAACCTTTCGGCAACGGCATATTCGCTGCACTGGCGCACGACCTCACGGGCCAGAGCGTGGGAGTCCTCGGCTGCGGCCCGGTGGGCTTGTTCTCAGTAGCCATCGCCAAGGCGTCGGGGGCGGCGCTCGTTCTGGCCGTCGACTTGAACGACTTCCGCCTGGGCCTAGCCAAGACGATGGGCGCGGATGCGACTCTCAACGCCCGTAACGTCGAAGAAGGGGGCATAGCTCGATGGCTTGCCGAGGCCAATGAGGGCTTCGGGGTCGACGTCGTGCTGGAGATGAGTGGGGCCCCATCGGCCATAGACTCGGCCTTTCGAGGAGTGCGGAACGGCGGACGCATCACGCTGTTCGGAATCCCGGCCAGCCCCGTCCGCATCGACGTAGCCGAGAGCATGATCTTCAAGAACCTGACCGTGTTGGCGTTGAACGGTCGGCGCATCTTCGACACCTGGTACAGGACCCGCTGGATGCTGGAGAGTGGAGTGGTCGATCTGCGGCCGCTGATCACTCACGAGATGAGCTTCGAGAAGATCGAAGAGGCCATGGCGTTGCTAGCAGCGGGCGACGCGTGCAAGATCATCCTGCGGCCAAAGGCGACCGTCGATCTCGCGGCGGCGGATGTTGAAACACGCGCAGACCAGGACTCCAACGTCGAGGGACGCGTGGTGCACCGGTAAGGGCTGTAACCCTCATCTCCGTCTAAGAGAGGTCTGAGAGCCTGCCCTGAGCTTGTCGAACGGGCGAGGGCGTTTGGGCGTCGCCTGCAACGCGGCTCCCAGCATCCCCAACCGCCTCCGGACCGCGCCCTCGTCCCAACCTTCTCCCGTCAAGGGGGCTTTGCACATGAAGTCGCGATGCGGGGCCGTGGTTCGACAGGCTCACCACGAACGAAGTTTCAAATCCACCGATCGCCCTGAGCTTGTCGAAGGGCAATCCGCAGTTCGAGGCACTTCTTGTGCAAAGCCCGTCAAGGGAGATGGGGCAAGACGCTCCCCACGCCCCCCCCGTAGGAGCAGACCTGTGTCTCCCGCCTGCCCTCCGCCGCTAACCCGACGCAGACACCAGCTCCAGGTTCTTCAGCCCCGACCCCGTGTTCAGCAACAACACCGTGTCGTCGGGAGACAGCTCCCCTCGCGACAGCAGCTTCGGCACGGCCGCCGCCGTCGCCGCGCCCTCGGGGCACACGAAGATTCCCTCGAGCCCGGCAACCTTACGCATCCACTCGAGTATCTCCTCATCGGTGACGGTCTGTGCGCTCCCGCCGCTCTCGCGCAGCGCGCGCAGGATTAGGTAGTCGCCGATAGCGCCCGGCACCCTCATACCGGCGGCAATCGTCTGAGCGTTCTGCCACGGCTCGGCGAACTCGTCGCCGCGGTCGAAGGCCCTCACGATGGGAGCACAGCCCTCCGCTTGAACGCAGTACATCTTGGGTCGCTTGCTATCGATCCACCCCATCTGCTCCATCTCCTCGAAGGCCTTCCACATGCCTACGATGCCCGTGCCGCCGCCCGTCGGATAGACGATGGCGTCCGGTAGCGTCCACCCCATCTGCTCGGCGATCTCGTACCCCAACGTCTTCTTGCCCTCGACCCGGTACGGCTCCTGGAGCGTGGACACGTCGAACAGGTCTTTCTCGGCGGCCTCCCGGCGTGAGAGGACGCCCGCGTCGCTGATCAGCCCGTCCACCAGGGTCAGGTGCGCGCCCGTTATGGAGGCTTCCTTCATGTTGGCCTCCGGTGCGTCTCTCGGCATGAAGACGTACGCCTCCAGTCCCGCCCTCGCGGCATAGGCCGACATAGCGCCCGCCGCGTTGCCTGCAGATGGCATCGTCAACCGGGTCAGTCCAAGCTCCTTGGCCTTCGAGACCGCCGCCGACAGGCCTCGGGCCTTGAACGAGGCTGTCGGATTGAGCCCCTCGTCCTTGATCGACAGACCCTCGAGTCCCAGCTCCCGTCCCAGGCGCTTGGCCGGGAATATATTTGTAAAGCCCTCGCCGAGGCTCACGATGTTGGCCTCGTCGCGGACAGGCATGACCTCGAAGTAGCGCCACATGTCGGGCCGCCGACCTGCGAGAGTGTCTCGCGGCAGGGCCTTCCGCGCCGCTTCGAGGTCGTATCGCGGATAGAGGACCTTACCGCAGTCGGAACAGGTCCGGTGGGGCTCGTCGACGTTAAACTTCGAGCCGCAGTAGGTGCACTCCAGGTGGTCTAGATAGCTCCGCATTTCGCCCTCTCTCAGCGTCAGCCGCCGCGTTGCATCCTTCGGTGCCGGAGCTATAATACACGGGTCTACCGGCGACCGGCTTGAGCAAGACAGCCGCCTTAACAGTTACGCAAAAAAGGAGAACGATGGTTACCGCAATCGAGCAGCGTTACATCGACATGCACCCGGGGTCCGCCGAGAGGCATGCGACTGCCAAGGGCCTGTTCCCCGACGGCGTCACGCACGACACCCGTCGGCTCAGCCCATTCCCGATCTACGCGACGCACGGCCTGGGCCCGCACAAGTGGGACGTCGACGGCAACCGTCTGATCGACTACTACACGGGCCATGGTTCGCTGATCCTCGGCCACTCCCATCCGGACGTAGTCGCGGCGGTTACCGAGCAGATGAAACGCGGCACCCACCTCAGTGCCTCCACCGACCTGGAGATCCAATGGGGACAGGCGATCCGGGACCTCATCCCGTGCGCCGAGAAGGTGCGCTTCCACAGCTCGGGCACCGAAGCCACCCTGATGGCCTTCCGACTCGTCCGCGCCTACACCGGCAAGAAGAAGATCATAAAATTCGTGGACCACTTCCACGGCTGGCACGACTACGCCATGGCCGGGAACGCCGTGCTCGGGGGCATACCTGAAGAGGTCCTGAACACCATGATCGTGCTGCCCCCCAACGACATCTCGCTTGTCGAGAAGACGTTGGCCGAGGATGCCGATATAGCGGCAATCATCCTGGAGCCGACCGGCGCCCACATGGGGAACCACGCCGTCACGGCGGAGTTCGTGAGCGGGCTAAGAGACGTGACCGAACGCTACGGTGTAGTCCTGATCTTCGACGAAGTCGTAACCGGCTTCCGGGTCTCGAAGGGCGGCGCGCAGGAGTACTACGGCATCACCCCTGACATGTGCACGATGGCCAAGATCCTAGGGGGCGGGCTCCCTGGAGGCGCGGTCGCCGGACGGGCCGACATCATCAACATGATCGAGATGACCGGCGACCCGGCGCACGACCAGCACAGGCGCGTCCAACACAACGGGACATTCAACGCGAACCCGCTGTCGGCATCTGCCGGCATCACCGCCCTGGGCCTGGTAAAGAACACACCGGTCAACGATACCGCCAACGCCATGGCGTCCAGACTGAAGGCCGGCCTGAACGACATGCTGTCTAGAAACGAAGTCCCCGGTTGCGCGTCCGGTATAGCCTCGTCGATCTTCCTTCGCCTGGGAGTAGACCACGAGTGCGACCACGAGGTCTGCATCCTCTCCCCTGAGGAGACCGCGATTATCGACAACCCGGCAAGGCGGACGCAGATGGAGCTCGCGATGATGAACCACGGCGTCCACTCCGGGACCCGGTTCATGGTGATGGCAGTGCACACCGAGGACGACATCGACCAGACTATCGAAGCCGCCGAGCGCGCCGTCAACGACGTACGAAACCAGGGAATGCTTTAATTGCCGGGAAAGGGCTCAGACCCAAGAAGGCGGCTTGGTTATGGTGCCATTCGCGTCAGTTAGTGTCGGGGGAAATTGACTGTTCTTTAGGGTTGTCTTGAACAAGCGGCGCTGAAATGTAGACGCATCTTGGAGTTGCTTGGCTGTCGGAACTCTCTGGCTGACACTCGGATTGGTAACCACGATTGGCAGCTTAAGTTCGTCCCGTACAACTTTGATCGGGAGCGCCAAGTCGGAGTCATTACTGATGACGCAGGCCTGTTCGTAGTCGCCTTGGAAGCCGTCAAGGAGTAGATAGGTCGCTAAGTTGACATCAGACCCCTTTTCTTGGGTTACGTCCACTTCAACTATGGGGCTGGCATCCTGGATTGGATGTGTGAGTGGCTTACGTTTGGAGTCTGTTCGGAAGTGCCCATAGTGAACAGTCAGGCCAGGGAGGCTTTCAAGAGCTCGAATGTAGGTCAGTTGCCTCCGCTGTTGATTGGGATCGGTAGCTCTCCATTCAACTAGTGCGGTGAAGAATCTAATGCGGTTGATCTGATGGGTCGGAAGTAGGGCTTCGGACACCTTCAATAGATCAAGCCATTTGTACGGGCTGTATTGTAACGCCCGATGGTAGAGGTTGAAGCCATCGATGTAAACGTTGGTTTTCATTAAGGGAGGGCAAAAAAGAGGCCATCCTAGGATGGCCTCTAGCCCTGCCAGCGAAGTGACAGGGGTGGTATGGAAAGTCTAGTAGTGTTTTACGAATTTGTCAAGGGGTTGTTGCCGTGTACGCTCTGTTAAGAGTACACGACACTGCCCAATACGTCAAGGGTCGTTATGGAAGCTACTGTTTAGCCGAGAGTCGTAAAATGGCATTGCTATGTATTGCGATTATCGCCAGATAGCAGTGGAGCGTAACTTTATGACGCCGTC
>JAQBTI010000112.1 GCA_027624995.1 Chloroflexota bacterium | reverse complement strand
GAGGGCGCAACCCCACACTAGCGGGTGGCTTCGAAGCCCGCGCGGTCCTCGAGACCCGTCGACGCGACCGCCGGGACAAGGGCAGGACTATGGTGAAGCAACGTCTCCGAGCAGCGACTCGCCAGCACCCGGACTGAAGATGTGGCCGCAAGCCCGGCACCGGTAACAGGCGTTGTACTTGGGATGGAGATTCTCTAGTCGGACCGTCTGCTCGGACCGGCAGCTACTGCAACGCACGCCCGGGATCGGACCCGCGCCGGCGACATTAAGCTGCTCCAAACTCGGCGAAGGCCGGTGCCCGCACTGTATACAGTAGATGTCGTCTCTGAACGTCGCATCCACGTCCCCGCCGCACCGAGCACAGCCCTTCAACAAGATCACAGGGCACCTCCGAAACACACAGCCACAACGTACTAACGAACTCTACTCGTATACATGCTTAGCTATATATAGCAATGTATTCGGGTTATCCTGGCCCACTATACGACTGTTATTATAGTCTTAATAGAACACATGTGTCAATCGCTATTGGTGCGGTGCATCTTCGTGTCGGGTGTAGAATGGGGCAGTGCGAGAGGTTGCTGAAAGAGAGGGCGGGATGGACCCAGATCGTCGGCCGTTCGGTGCCCTGGCCGACTCGGTAAGGCGAGCCCGCATTGCGAGGAGCTTGTCTCAGCGAGGGCTGTCCCGGGCGTTGGGCATGAGCGACGGCTACGTCGGCCACCTAGAGAGCGGTCGCTTCAGGCCGACCGTGGAGTCCCTCAAAGGGCTTGCGTCGGTACTCGACTTCTCTTACGGGCAGCTTGCCGTTGACGCTGGCTACATCTCCCCGGAAGAGTTCGAGAACCCCATCGACGAGAGCAAGCTGGCCAGGCTAAATGAGGTGAACGACCTGACCGACCAGGAATGGGCGTCGGTCAAGGACTTCGTCCAGTACGTCCGCTCCCGCCGTGGCGAGGGAGCTTAACAGCCTGAAGCAAGAACTCACCGGCGGAGGACGCGGAGAACGCGGAAGTATCAGCTATCTCATCCTGATCTCTCTGCGCCCTCGGCGAGCTCTGCGGTAATGTTATGGGCCGTGGGTTGTCCGGCCATCTATCGGAAAGGCTCTGTATGAGTCCCAGCTTCACCATGGGTACGCCTAGCTCGGTGGCCGTACGCTGGACGGCGTCCGGTCCTCCAAGTAGTGCGGCGGCGAACTCCTCGGCCTGACGCTCGGACTTGGCGTGGCTTGCCCACTGCCATGAGTCGAGGTAGAAGCTGGTCCCGACGTGCATGAGGTGGTGTCCGACCGCGTGCGCGACGTACCATCGGAACCAGTCCCTCGAGAGCCCCGGCCGAACCCCGATCACACCATCGACGATCGACTCCTTGATCCGTCCGCGAAATGGGAACGAGACCACCTCCAGACCCAGGGCCTCCACGACGAACTTCAAGTCCACAGGCGCCCTCAATCCGTACGCCTGCCAGAGATCCCGGGCCCTGCTACTGCCATGCATGTGACGGCCTCCGCCAGAACTAACGTTCGCTATTGTCTTTGAACGCGCAGATGGCGTCAACGTTCTCAACATGGGCGGGACCATGCGCGCCGGACTCGCACTACCCTCACCGCTCCCTCCAGCGTTATATAATTCATCAAGACAGACTGCAGCGTCTGGACTCTTAGAGCTCCCCTGAGAGGAAGGCAGCCATGCAGGGCGAAAGCGATGCCCAGCTGTCCGTACAACAGGCCGTTGGCAAAGCCCAGAAGGGAGATGCCGCGTCGTTCGCCATCCTCTATGAGCACTACTACGACAAGATATACCGGTACGTATCGTTCAAGACCGGCAACGCTCTGGAGGCGGAAGACATCACCGCCGAGGTCTTCGTGAAGATGCTTGAATCGATCCACACCTTCAGATGGAAAGGATATCAATTCTCATCGTGGCTCTTCCGCATCGCCCACAACCTTGTAATGGACCACTTCAGGCGAAGGGGCCGGAGAGCTACGGTTAATCTCGACGACGTTTCTCCTGCAGCAGTGGGGTACACGCCGGACCTTGAGCACCAACTCGATATCAACCTGAGTATGGAGTCGGTCCATGTCGCGATGAAGGACCTCACAGACCTTCAACGCGAGGTAATTTCGCTTCGATTCGCCGCCGGGCTGTCTGTGGCCGAAACGGCACGTGCGGTCGGCAAGAAAGACAACGCCGTCAAGGCGCTGCAACACGCGGGCCTCAAGAAGCTGAGAAACGTACTGGTACCGGATGACCCAGTCCGCGTGGTGGCGCAGGTTGGTGAGGTCAGACCGTAGGATAGCGGAGATGGTCTTTGGTTTTTGAAGACATACTGAACGACTGCCTGGAGCGAGTGGCCGGTGGCGAGGATCCCCGTCAGTGTGCTGGTCGCTACCCTAACCATGCCGCCGAGTTGCTGCCGCTTCTAGCGATGGCGTCGGCGACTATTCGAGTGGCCACGTCGGTCCGGATGAGGCCCGAGGGGCGGGCACGCGGCTTCGAGCGAATGAATCGAGCGCTGGCCGAACGCGGAGGTCGTCGTCGGTCGAGAGTCCCGGTGTTCTGGCGTCATATGGCAAAGCCCATTGTCCTTGGCTTCGCTCTGGTCCTGTTGACCGCCGTCGCGGCCGGCGGCACGACCATGGCGTCCGCCGACAGCGTCCCGGGGGACTCTCTCTATTGGGTGAAGACGACCAAAGAGAGCATCAGCCTGAAGATGAACGGTTCCGACATGGCAAAGGCCCAGACCCACGCGCGACTCGCGGGCGAACGCGGCGATGAGATGCGAAAGCTCATATCCAGCGGCCGACTTCACGAGGCGGAGAGGCTCGTTGCTCGAATGAACCATCATCTGGAAGAGTCGGCGATGCTGGCAGGCGTCCTGCTTCCGGTCAGTCAGGCCGAAATGCCGTCCAGGCAGCCGCTGGTCGTGACAAGGTCGACCGTCAAGATCAGGGCCTACCTGCAGCAGGACGGCGTGGTACTCAAGACGGAGCTCCTGCAGCTCTGGACCGAAGCCCCTCCGGGCCAGAAACCGATGGTGCGGCAGATCATGCGGCGCACCCAGTTGAAATACCAAATATTCATCGGGGCCCTCGACGATGATGGGCCTCGTAGTGGGCCCTTCTGGATCGTGGAACCTTCTGGCCGAGGCCCCCGCTAGGTCTCTTCTATCTGACGGGATTTGTACTGAATGTCGTGATGCGGCCGTGGTTCGAGAGGCTCACCACGAACGGAGGTTTCAAACTCACCGTTCGCCCTGAGCCTGTCGAAGGGCAATTTACGCAACGCGACTCTTTTGGTGCAAAGCTCATCGGACCGCAGGCCGGCACGCCTCGCCTCGACCATTAGATATTCCCCGCCCTGCGCCCAATTACTCTGCCCGCAATCTGGGCGCGCGCGCCCCGTCTCCTGAATAACTGTTCGAGAATTGCGCCGCCGAAGTCCTTGTTTATTCGTGCGAACGGGCGTATGTTGACGTCTGTTGCATGAAATGGACTGCCGGAATCTAATCTACGGATAACGCGAACCGGAAATAATCGCCACTACATTCCCCGCCTTGTGACTCTGGACCGGTTGCCTGACCAGCGCCACAACCCCGGGTCTAGACACGCACTCCCGTCCAGGAGCAAGAGCTTTTGAAAGAACTACTCCGAATCGTGGGCTTGGCCTTCGCCCACAAGTGGCAGTTGGTCGCCGCCTACGCGTGCCTGGCGGGGGCTTCCGCGGCGTACCTGCTTCTCCCCAGATTCATTGGTCGCGCCGTTGACGACATAGCTCAGATTGTCTCAAGCGGAGAGGTCCCACAGGGGGCAATTCTCGGCACGGTGCTTATTGTCCTGGCCCTTAGCACCCTGCGCGGCGTGCTGTCGTTCGGCCAGAACTACCTCGCCGAGTCCCTGGCCCAGACCGTTGGGTACAAGCTTCGGAACTCTTTCTTCGACCATGTCCAGCATCTCAGCTTCGGCTTCCACGACCGCCAGCACACGGGAAACCTGATGTCCAGGGCCATCAGGGATGTGGATAACATTCGGATGTTCGTCAACCAGGGTGTCGTGCGGACACCATATTTCGCGGCGCTACTGGTGGGAGTCGCGATAATTCTCCTGCGACTAGACTGGCGTCTGGGCCTCATCGGCATGAGCTTCGTGCCGCCCGCGATTCTTCAGTCAACGTTCCTACGATTTAAGGTGGCTCGGATCTGGATGCGGGCAGAGGAAAAGTCGGCGGCGCTGAATACTACGCTACAGGAAAACCTGACCGGGGTCCGGGTGGTCAAGGCATTCGCGGCTGAGTCTTACGAAGAGGAGAAGTTTGCGACCAACAACAGAGGGGTCGCCGCCGACATGGTTGAGGCGGAGCGCCTTCACGTCCTCAACGACTCGCTCTTGCTGCTCGCGTTTCTCACTTCACTGGGCTTGATAATGTGGCTGGGCGGCCGGCAGGTCATCAACGGGCAGATGTCTCTTGGCGAGCTCACCGAGTTCATCCTGTACATGCAGATACTTGCCACGCCGGTGGCGATGGCGGGCAATCTCATCCGTGCCTTCGCTCGAGCCGTAGTAGCCGGCCGGAGGCTGTTCGAGGTGCTCGATGCCAAATCGCCGGTCCTGGAGTCGCCGGGGGCGATGGAATTGCCGCGCGTCAGCGGCCGGCTTCGCTTCGAAAACGTCGGCTTTAGCTACGACGAGCGGCACCCCGTGCTCAAGGGCATCGACTTCGAGGTCGAGCCGGGCAAAGTCGTGGCCCTGCTGGGCGCTCCGGGCAGTGGTAAAAGCACCATCGTCGACCTCATCCCCAGATTCTACGACGTGCGTTCGGGCCGCATCAGCGTCGACGGTATCGACGTTCGCGACGTGACCCTGGAATCACTTCGCCGCAACATCGGCATCGTTCAACAGGACAACTTCCTGTTCACGGCGAGCTTGCGAGACAACATCGCCTACGGCCGGCCGGACGCGACAACGAGCGAGATCGTCCAGGCGGCCAAAATTGCCCAGTTGCATGAGTTCATGGAATCTCTTCCGGAGGGCTACGACACCCAAGTCGGAGAGCGTGGGTCTACCTTATCCGGAGGTCAACGGCAGCGATTGGCCATCGCTCGGGCGGTCCTCTTGGACCCGCCCATCCTCATCCTGGATGATTCGACATCCAGTGTGGACGCCGGTACCGAAGAGCTCATTCGCCAGGCCATGGAGTCGGTGATGAGGGGCCGTACTACTCTGGTCATTGCTCACAGGCTGAACACTATCCAGAGGGCCGACGTGATCCTGGTGTTAAAGGACGGCGAGATCGTCCAAAGGGGAACGCACCAAGAGCTCCTAATCATCCGTGGTCCATACAGGGAGATCTACGAGCTCCAGCTTCGGCCGCAGGAAGAGATCATGAGAGAGGTCGACGCGCCGGCGTTCGTCGCCCAGGAGGCCCGGCAATGAAGGCGCCCTCGATCGCCGTAAAGAACGGCGTCCAGGAAGAGACCATTTTCGGCAAGGTCTACGACGGGCGAGTGGTCGCCCGTATCGTTCCTTACATATTGGTGCACCGAAACCTGGCGATCCTCGCCTTTGTCGCGATGCTGATCTTCTCCGGCACCACGGTGATGGTCCCATTGATCGTCAAGATAGGCGTCGACAGATTCATCGCCGCGGGCGACCCCTCCGGGCTGACTACCTTGTTCTTCCTGTTCCTCGGTGTTGCCGTCGCGAACTTCGGCGCTAACTATGTCCAGCAGCTGGCGATGTCGACGGTTGGGCAAGGCGTCTTGTTCGGCCTGCGCCGCGACATGTTCGCACACCTTCAGAAACTCTCTCTATCGTTCTACGACAGGATCGAAGTGGGGCGGATAATGTCTCGCGTGCAAGGCGACGTGGGCCAGCTCCAGGAGTTCCTGTCCCTGATAGTAATTTCGCTGGGTGAACTGCTCAGCCTCTTTGGGATTGTCGCTGCCCTGCTGATTCTGGACTTCAGGCTTGGGCTGTTGTCCCTCGCCGTCCTACCTTTGTTTGGTGTGATCCTTCTGGTTTGGCAACGCCACGCTATGCAGGCCTTCATAAGGACGCGCACAGCGTCATCCATCGTCAATGGAGCGCTTAACGAGGGCATCGCCGGGGTCCGGGTTGCCCAGGGCATGAACCGCCAGTCCCGTAACCTTGAGATCTTCGATGGCAAGTCTACTGAGTTGCTGAGGTCCAATCTGCAAGCAAGTCGGCTGTCGGCCGGACTCTTGCCTCCTGTGGACATTCTGATGGCGGTGGCAATCGGACTGGTCCTCTTCTTCGGGTCCCGGATGGTCGGACACAACACGCTCGAGATGGGTACCCTGATCGCGTTCGTTCTCTATATACAGCGCTTCTTCGACCCGATCCGCAACCTGACCACGCAGTACACTCAGCTGCAGCGGTCGATGGCGTCCGGTGTACGGATTTTCGAGCTTCTGGACAAGGAGTCCGACCTCGTCGACTCGCCCAATGCAACCCCCATCCCCAGGCTCAGGGGCGAAGTCGAGTTGCGCGACGTCAGCTTCGGCTATTCACCTGAGGAGGATGTGACCCGGAACGTGAGCCTGAAGATCGAGCCCGGTCAGACCGTGGCGATCGTCGGGCCTACCGGCGCCGGCAAGACTACCCTGGTGTCGCTCCTCGCCAGGTTCTATGACGTGAAGAGGGGCAGGGGCGCGATCCTGGTCGACGGCATGGACATCCGCGACGTTACCAGGAAGTCGCTGGTCGGCCAGATGAGCATGGTCCTCCAGGAGCCGTTCCTATTTTCCGGAACGGTTAGGGAGAACATTAAGTACAACCACCAGGAGGCGACCGACCTCCAGACGACCGAGGCGGCCATGGCTGTCGGCGCCCACGAGTTCATCACCAAGCTCGAGGACGGCTACGACACCTACCTTGAGGAGCGGGGCAGCAACCTCAGCGTCGGACAGCGCCAGCTACTGAGCTTCGCCCGCGCCATCGTAGCCGACCCCCGCATCTTGATCTTGGACGAGGCCACGGCCAACATCGACAGCTACACCGAGATGCTGGTGCAGAAGGCGTTGAGTCGCCTGCTTCAGGACCGGACCGCGATCGTCATAGCGCACCGGCTGTCCACGATACGCGGCGCCCACAAGATCGTCGTGCTCGCCAAGGGCGAGATCATCGAGGTGGGCACTCACGATCAACTGATGAACCTAGACGGCCTGTATTCACACCTCTACCACATGAACTTCGATGCGATGGAGAAGTCCGCGGCGGCAGTCAACGGTCGGAACGGCTCGCGCAACGGAGCCCAGCCAGAGCAGCCGGCGACCAAGCCCGCCGAGGTCGAGCACAGCTAAAGAACCCCGCGTCGAATCCGCCGACCCAGTCGGGGCTTTTTTTTCTTCTCCTGCCGCGTGTTTTATCCGCCTGACCCACTGGATTCCCCTGATCCACCACAGCGAGGCCGAGTCTTTCCAGGAAGGATTAGGTGCGGCCCCGACCCGTCGGGGCGG
>JAQBTI010000111.1 GCA_027624995.1 Chloroflexota bacterium | reverse complement strand
GGCGGATTCCAAGTGGAGGTCCGGGCTCCGCTTGACGAAAAACTGCCGGATGACCGGCATGACCTGGGCCGCGAGACGGCCTATGGACTCCGGCGATACAGGCACATCGCGCCAACCGAGAAGAGTCTGACCCTCCTGTTTGACAATCTCATGGACGATCCCTTCGCAACGCTCGCGTTCAACGGGATTTTGAGGAAGGAAGGCCATGCCAAGCGCGTATTCGCCCCGGCCGGGAAGTTCGATTCCAGCCGACTTGGCGCGGTTGGAGAAGAACTCGTGAGGCATTTGCAACAGGACTCCGGCGCCGTCTCCGGTTCGGGGGTCGGCTCCGCAAGCGCCGCGGTGCCCCAGGTTAATAAGCGCCTCGAGGCCCTTTGTGAGAATCGAGTGAGACTTGACGCCCTTGATGTTGGCAACGAGTCCGACCCCGCAGGCGTCGTGCTCGGACCGCGGGTCGTATAGGCCCCGGGTCTCGAGCTCTCTCATCGTGTCGGGTTGGAATCTCGTCGTCATGGTTTGGTGATCGGGGTGGTCTCCGGGCCGACATCGCCGGCACCCTCGAAAGTCTCATCGTCCGGAGTCATGACGTCGCGAGACTTCCTGGCGACTTCGTTTGTACGCGGACGCCAGGGAAAGATGTTGAATGTATTAGGGTCGTGGAGGGCGTAGAGGTCGCACTCGTCGGAGCGCGCAAAGCCCCCAATACTCGAGCCATCGAAGCCCATCCCGCGCGTTATGGCGCTCTCCAATTCCTCCACCGTTATGGCAACGCCATTGAGGTTGCCAAGGGTTTCGGAAAACCAGAGGCGGATGAACTTTACGTCGTTCTCCCTGCTCTCGTGGAGCACGTATTCGACGGCTGCTCGGTCTCGCTCCAACATAGAGATTATTAGGCGCTGAATAAGCGGATGGACTCAGGATCCTGTGGAAGACGGCCGGCCTGTCGCCGGGTCGGGGTGATAGCGGAATATAGCAATTTGTGAAAGTTGTGTCAATCTTCCATTCTTGACCCAGAAAGTCGGTCCGACCGCTCCATAGGCTGATGATTATTCGGCCTTGATGTCACTGAATTTTCGCCCAAGTGTTGACTTTGGGTTAAAGGGAATCGGGGCACGGCTGCGCTTTGACTGGTACCGTTCGTCCACCTTAGAATGACGCCACAATAGAATGACGTCACAATAACGCCAATTACTAACTGGAAGGAGACCGAGTCATGTCCACAGTGCGCCTAGTCATCTACGCGGATTACGCCTGACCCTATGTCTACAACACAGCCGTGTGGCTGGACAGGGTGAAACGGGGATATGGTCAGGAAATCGAGGTCCGTTGGAAGCAGTTCCAACTGGACCAAATCAACAGTAAGCACGGGCCTGAATGGAAGGTCTGGGAGCAGCCTGACCATCACCAAAGCCGGTCTCTGGTGGCCGCGATGGCCGGCGAGTCGGTGCGCCGCAGCGATCCGCGCGGTTTCGAAGCGTTTCACCTGGCGCTGCTAAAGGCGCGGCACGGTGGAAACGGAAGGATCGCCTTGAACCAGGGGGCACCGATCATCGAGCTGGCTGGCGGAATCGGACTGAACACAGACCGCCTTGCCAAAGACCTGCAGGACCGAAGCCTGCTCGAAGTAGTTGGGCGGGACCACACGGAGGCCGCTGAGAAGCATGGGGCGTTTGGAACGCCTACATTCATCTTTGAGAACGGCAACGCGGTCTACCTGAAAAGCTTCATACCCCCCGAAGATGAGTCGGTCCCGTTCTTCGAGGAATTTGTATCGATGATGGGCGGCAGGTCGTACATCGGAGAGGTCAAAAGGCCTCAGCCGCCATGGCCGAAGGGCGCCGTGAGGTAGGTGAGATAGGTGTCGGGCACGCCGCCGCCCGGAAGACTGGGCCCCCTAAGGTACGAACTAGAACATCGCTTCGGTGTGACCTTCGTGAACCCCGGCCTGCTGCGACAAGCACTTGTTCACGCCTCCTACATCAACGAGAACCCTGACGATGTTGTGGAGTCCAACCAGCGTCTTGAGTTCCTAGGCGATGCCATGATTGGGTTGGCGGTCGCCTCAGAGCTCTTCGAGCGTCATCCCGGGAGCCCCGAAGGTGAGCTGACGCCGCTTAGGGCCGCACTGGTAAAGGGCTCGACGCTCGCGCGGGTTGCTCGGTCGCTCGACCTCGGCAATCTGCTGCTCCTGGGAATAGGCGAAGCGGAGAGCGGTGGCCGTGCACGGGAGTCGAATCTTGCAGACGCGTTCGAGGCGGTCGTCGGAGCTGTATTTGAGGACCGCGGATACGGTATGGCACAGGGGTTCGTCCTCGACGCGATGGCCGATGAGTTCGAGTCTTCGGTCTCGCCAGACTTCCAGTCCAACCCCAAGTCGATTCTCCAGGAGCTAGTGCAGAGCCGAGACGGGACCTTACCGGTCTACCGGCTGACTGCGGTTACAGGTGCAGACCACGCGCGAGTGTTCGCGATCGAGGTCCTGGTCTCCGGTGAGCTAGCAGGCCGCGGGATCGGCCGCCGGAAGACCGAGGCCGAGCAGGCCGCGGCACGCGATGCTCTCAAGATACTCACCGGCTAGGTCCCGAAGAGATTTCCGGACGACGCGCTTGAACCGAATGAGCAGGATCACTCATCACAATGCACAATAGGGCCATGGCCTTAAATAGATTGGGTAAGATGGCATCTACGAATAGATTGGGTAAGATGGCATCTACGGTGGTAGCATTCATGAACGACTTGTAGTGTAATGATGTACGTTGATAGAATAGTTGGCCAGGAAGTCCAAACGTTCCATCCACTTGTAAGTACCTAGCCGCCAATACTTGTCAGTACTATGTTCAACTCAGTGACAAGACAGAAACGGCTCATCCGAGAGTTCCTGATAATCGCTGCGGGTTATTTCACCTACTTTGGGGTGCGAGGCGCGACGGAAGGGCAGTTCGACGCCGCGCTCTCCAACGCGCACTCCATTGTGAGGCTGGAAGAGGCGCTCGGTCTATTTGTCGAGCCTGCCCTGCAGGCCTTGGTTATTACAGACCGCTTAAACGCTAACCTCGCAAACTGGGTTTACCTATGGGGACACTGGCCTGTCATGATCCTCGTAGGAGCTTGGTTGTACCAGACCCGTGAGTACGGATACCGCCTTTTCCGAAATGCGATCCTTGCGTCAGGTGCGATCGGATTGGTGCTGTTCATGTTTTATCCTGTTGCACCGCCACGGCTGACTGACTTCGGATTTGCGGACACCATCACTTCATATTCGAATCTCTACCATGTGCTCCAGCCCGCCTGGCTGACGAACCAGTTCGCCGCCTTCCCGAGCTTGCACTTTGGTTGGAATCTGCTGATAGGTATCTCGCTAATTAGGGAGTCCGGCAGCCGTGCAGTGCGCATGATCGGTTTAGCGGGTCCCCTGATGATGTTCGTCGCGATCGTTCTTACAGCCAACCACTATATTGTCGACGCGATCGGAGGCGGAGCAGTTGCGCTGGTCGGGCTGGCCATCGCTACGAGACTCACACCCCGCGGTCCAAACCCGTCAGCATCCACGGGCTCGACGGAGCCACCATCGCGACGTCTTGGGTTCGTGCGCCGTTTGTTTAGGGCGGACCGGCCAAAGGCAAGTTTTGGGACTGGCGCTCAGAACCAGAACCATTCGTTTGCTGACCAGCACCATCCGGGTTCAGCGAACTCCCTTGACCGCGTTGCTTCGAGATACGATGGAGTGACTGGAATGTGGGTCCAATAACGGGTTCGGTCGGCTGTCCGAACATGCCGCGATGACCGGTCGAAGCTGAACCCGCCTCCAGACCGACCCTCCATATGAAGCCGCCGTGGTCGTCAAGGACAGGTCTTGCCCTGGCCTGCTTGGAACTTGCGACTGATCGAGCCGTCAGACGCCCGCGTCCTTAACTAGAGGTCTATGCCCGGGGCGGGGAAGCGGGCCGAAATTGACAGCGCTTCATCGTGCAACTCGCGCTCGACAGACTCGTCGCCGATGTTGTGGAGCGCCTTTACTATCATCTCTGCGATCCTGGTCAGATCCTGTTCACCCATACCTCGCGAGGATACCGCAGGAGTGCCAAGTCGAATCCCGCTCGCGACCCTCGGAGGCTTGGGGTCATAGGGGATCGTGTTGCGGTTTACAACTATGTTGGACCGGACCAGTGCTTCTTCAGCCTGCTTTCCGCTGATACCAAGGGGAGTTACGTCGGCCAGTACCATGTGGTTGTCAGTGCCGCCGGAGACTAGCCGCAATCCGCCTTTTGCGAGCCCGTCAGCCAGGGCCCGCGCGTTGGCCCGAATCGACTTCTGGTAGTCGACGAACTCGGGCTGCATCGCTTCTCCGAATGCCACGGCCTTAGCTGCGATGATGTGCTCCAGAGGTCCGCCCTGAGAGTTGGGGAAGACTGCTCGGTCAACGGCCTTGGCGAGGGGCGCGTCTGATAGGATCATCCCTCCTCTAGGTCCGCGGAGGGTCTTGTGTGTCGTCGAAGTAATTATCTGGGCATGTGACACAGGGGACGGATGCTGATGCGCGGCGACAAGGCCCGCGATGTGCGCGATGTCGGCCATGAGTATGGCCTCGACGGAGTCGGCGATCTCGCGAAGCCTCTTGAAATCGAAGACGCGAGGGTAGGCCGTCGCGCCTGTCACGATCAGTTTGGGCCGGTGTTCCAAGGCCAGCTTCTCCAGGCCCTCGTAGTCGATCAGCTCCGACTCTCGATCGACGCTGTAGGACACGAAGTTGTAAATCTTGGACGAGAAATTGACGGGGCTTCCGTGAGTGAGGTGTCCGCCGTGGTCCAAGCTGAGACCCATAACGGTGTCTCCGGGTTTCAGAACCGCGAAGTAGGCAGCCATGTTCGCCTGCGCACCGCTGTGGGGCTGCACGTTCGCGTGCTCAACCCCGAAGAGCTTCTTGGCCCTCTCAATGGCGATGCTCTCCGCTACATCGATAAACTCGCAACCGCCATAGTACCGACGGCCCGGATAGCCCTCCGCGTACTTGTTGGTCAAAACGGAGCCCTGGGCTTCTAGTACAGCCTTGCTCGCGTAGTTCTCAGAGGCAATCAGGTTGATGCTCTGGCGTTGACGCTCGATCTCGCGCTGGATGGCGTGGCCAATCTCCGGGTCCTGCTGCATAAGGTCCATTTGTCGTACTCCTATCGACTAGGCCAGATCGGGTTCGATGACGCTGTAGTCACCGTCGTGCCGGCGGTAGACGACGTTGTATTCGCTGGCGTCGGAGTTGTAGAACATGAAGAAGTCGTGGCTCAGCATCTCCATCTGGAGGATGGCTTCTTCAATGGTCATGGGCTGCATCAGGAAGCGTTTTGTTCTGACGAGATTCCCAAGCCCTTGGGGGTCAGCGTCCTGCTCTCGATTTTCGAGGTCGAGCGCCTGCTCGCTCTGACGGACGTTGGTCCTGGCGAACTTTCTGCCCTGGTAACTCCTGTAAAACTTACCCTTGTATCGCCGGATCTGCCGGTCCATCACGTCGGTGATGGCGTCTATCGCAGCGAAGAGATTTGTGCCAGATTCCTGCCCTCGAAGCGTGCGGCCTCCGGCGGTTAGGGTCATCTGAGCGACCACGCGGTCGCTTTCAGCACGGGACGAAGTGCGCGTAACCTCCAGCTTTGCGTCCGACAGTGGCTTAAGGTGTCGCGCCAGTCTGTCGATCTTTTTCTGGATATAAAGCTCCGCTTCCTCGTTTAGATCGATGTTCTTGGCGAACGTCCTTACATCCACTCAACCACCTCTTCCACAGTCTAGTTTTGGCGAGCGCAGCGGTCGGGCTGCCACCCGCGTCAATTGTATTCGGTGAGAGAACGCGACTTCAACCTGCCCCGTACTCAGTCCGATCGTCTGCGGCATCCTCTCTACGCGTTGGACGAGACCGCCATCGGTTGGGTATCCTTAACGTGTTCGGCTGGCTCGGGATCCGTGGTTCCGGCTCTGCCGAATCGGTTTCTGCCAGGGCACTTTGAGGGCGGCTCTGGGCTTCTGAAACCTATACCTGGTGGACTGAATCTAAAGGACGTGACGATTCTCTGCTGGATAGCAGGGAAAGGCCCAGGAATCCGAACGTTGCATCGGGCGATCGAAACCGCGTCGAGCAGAAGATTCCTTAACCAATCAGAGTCTGTACGGGGTGGAAGAGCCATGGTCGAGATTTGAGCTTGATAGACCAGCAGCGCATCGAAAAGGCCGTCGCCAGTATTATCGAAGCTACGGGAGAGGACCCGCAGCGAGAAGGACTGCGTGACACACCGGGGCGCGTGGCGCGGATGTACGCGGACTTCTTCTCGGGACTAGACGAAGACCCACGCGCCGTACTGGCAACCGGATTCAATGAGGGAATCCACGACCTGGTGATTCTCAGAGACATCCCGTTCTTTTCCATTTGCGAACACCATCTCCTACCCATGGTCGGCCAGGCCCACATCGGATATGTTCCGAATGGACGGGTAGTTGGAGCCAGCAAGCTCGCGCGTGCGCTCGACATTCTGGCCCGGCGACCCCAAATTCAGGAGAGGCTGACCAGCCATCTCGTTGAAGCCATCCAGGACGCTATCGCTCCCGACGGCGCGGGCGTAGTTATTGACGCGGAGCATATGTGCATGGCGCTCAGAGGGGTCAAAAAGCCGGGGAGCCGAATCGTGACCTACGCCACGCGCGGCGACTTCTCCGCAGGTGCGACAACCCGGGAAGAGCTATTGGCCGCGCTGGACCGAGGTTAGGGTGTCGTCCAAGGTCGTAGTTGATGGCTTCGAGGAGACCGCCGAAGAGTGGGAGAGACTGCTGGCTCTCTGCTGGACCAACACGGTCTTCCTGACCCCGGCGTGGCAGCGAATCTGGTGGAGGAATTTTAGGGCCGACTCGGAACAACTTATTCTGTCGGTACGTGATGACGGAGTCACCCTCGGCATCGCTCCGCTGATGCGCCGCAATGGCATCTTGACGTTCATTGGTGACACCGACCTGTTTGACTACCACGATTTCATTGTCCCCAGAGGAAATGAGACCCAATTCTACCAGTCACTCTGCGAAGACCTGATGAGCATGCAGTGGGATTCTCTTGATCTCCGGTCCGTGCCGCAGGGCTCTCCCACTCTAAGCCTGCTGCCGGCGATCATAGAGAGGATGGGCTTGGCGGTGGAAATAGAACAGGAAGATGTCGCTCCTGTGGCTCCGCTGCCGGAAACTTGGAATGACTACCTGGAGGGGCTCCCCAAGAAGGACCGCCACGAGCTTCGAAGGAAGCTCCGTCGGCTGGATGCGGCGGACGCTGCGGTCCAGTCGAGGTGTGAGAGTCCCGAGCTTCACGACGGCTGTATGACTGATTTCTTTCGCTTGATGAGGGCCAGCAGCGTTGAGAAAGCCGAATTCCTGACGCCTGCCCGAACCGGCTTCTTCCGCGATATAGCGACCGATCTGGGTCCCTCCGGCACGTTCAAACTTTACTTCCTCGAGGTAG
>JAQBTI010000110.1 GCA_027624995.1 Chloroflexota bacterium | reverse complement strand
GCCATAGAGTCCGGTGTGGATGCCGGGTTTGCCAATCCATACCAGGGCGTGGACCGGCAGCGTTGGCGGTTTTCCAAACCGGGCGCTGACTACGGCAGCAACGTCTACGTCGAGGCGGTGTCCACGGACGGCACCATCCGGCATGTGATGATTCCCGACGGTTCCAAGCGCACGCCATGAGCGACTTCGCCGCATCTATCGACCGCATCGAGCGGGAGTGCCGCTACCTGAGAGCGTTGGGCGGCGGGGCTCCACCTGATCCCGCGCCGGTCCCGGAGCCCGATCCGCCGCCGAGCACCGGGCAGAAGGTGTACTATTGGAATGGCTCACACCCGGCCAGCACGTTCGGCCATCCGGGCGAAAAATCAATGTCGCGTATCGGCAAAAACAACGTCCGTACATATTACGAAGCGGAGCAGGGGCTGTTCCGGAATCCTGCCCAGTTCAGGGCCGACGCGCTAAGGGCGCAGGACGACGGTTGCACGGCCTGGGTTTGGGATATCGAGATAGGCGCGTTGTTCGGCCTGACCCCATCACAAGCGCAGGCGGGGATCGAGGAGGTCGTCAAGGTTCTGCCGTGCGGTCTCGCTCCGAAGATAGGATTCGAGCATTTCATGGGCTGGCGCGGAAAAGTGACGTGGGGGATGAACTCCACGGCAGCGCTCGCCTGGTGCATGGACAGCGGTGTATCCATCCTCGCAGACTGGCAGTATTCGGTGCCCGGCAGCACCTTCGTTGGGGTTTTCGACAACCGCAAGGCTCGCGGCTTCACCGGCACGCAGATCGCTGTAATGGAACCCCTGCGAGACCAGCGGATTGAGCCAGAAGGATGGAAGGGCTATCGTCGCGCCTCGCCTGCCGACGTCCGTGCGGTTCATGCCGCCGGGTACAACCAGGGTTGGTTTGCTCCCCCGCAACACAATGGCGTTACAATCGACTACTCGGGCAGCGAGGGCATGAAAGAGGCGCGGAGGCTCTACGGATGATCTGCACCCTCAACGGCATAAAGGATTCCGCCCGCGACACGACCGACAAGCTCGCGAATAAGCTGGAGGGTTTCTACGGGCACCACGTCGCCCGCCTGGAGTACCCGACGCGCTACTGGCACAACGCCTCAGACCGCGCCCTACAGTACCAGGACGGCGATCATGTGCTCCGACAGGTCGAGTACGCGGCGGAGATCAGCGGGGAGCCTGTGGACCTTGTGGCGCACTCGCACGGGTGTCTGCTGGCCAGCCGCATGATGGAGATGGGCGGATCCTTCCCGTTTCGGGTGGTATGGCTGATCGCGCCCGCCCTGGATTGCGCCTGGAGGTTCCCGGCCACCGGGGCGAATAGAATCCACGTCGTCAGCAATCACCACGATAGGGCCATCCTGGCTGCCGCGTTCTACGCAACGGCTTGGGGCGGGATGGGCAGGTTCGGCTGGAGTATGCCCGCCCATTATCGGGGGCCACCGGTCACGAATCACTTTGACGAGGCGAGGAAGTGGGGCCGACGGATGCACAGCCACTATTTCCATGGGTCGGCCCTGACGAGTCTGGCCGAAAGGGTTCACGGATCTGTAAAAGAAGCTAACGAGAGAGTTTGGCTTGAGCCCGAGGGCTGTTAGTCCCCACCCCCTGCTCCACCGACGCAGCCCCGGCTCAAGCTGAAAAAAGGAAACATCATGGCACTGACACTCAACAACGTCTACAAGGACAAAGCCGCCCGAGTCAACTCCCAGGAGGACAACGTCAGGTTCATCCAGGCGTTCATGTCCTCCCTGTACGAGGTCTTCGCCGAGTTGGAGGCGCAGTGCCACATCACCCCCACCTACATCAGCTCGCCGGAGGAGGACACCGGACTGAATCGCCAGTACCTGCCCGTCATCTCGGCGGGGCTGGATCACTTCCTGACCCAGCGGTCGGAGTGGAACGTGGACGACCCGGTGAAGCTGGAGAGGACGTGGCTTCGCGCCCTGTCGAAAGCGGCTGGGATCTACTACAAGGACAACACGATAGTGGGCAGGTATGGAGATCTTAGCTAGTGCCTGGATTTGATCTAGCGGAAATGCTGGCGTGGCGGAAGGCCCACGTCTCGAACTTCGAGGAGCACGGCCAGCTCGCTGACGGGAAGTTGACCGTCTTCTGGGAGAGGGTCCCGCTTGCCGCAGCAGAGGAGTGCAAGGACTGGCTCCAGGCCAACCGCCAGAACCCCACCGACGTCGCCGCAGACTTCAAGACCTACGACGGGACGTGGTCCTTCACCAAGTCGTTTCATGGCCGTGGGAAGGGTGGCGTAGTAGACCTGTTCGCCGAGTTCGACCGCACCAACGCATCCACGGGGGCGGTAGACACGGCTTTGTGGGCCAATGCCAGAGTGGTGGCGGGGGCGGACCAGACACCGGGTGATACTCACCTGCGGGTGCGCTTTACGGACGTAGACAAGGCGTCCCTCTATACCCTCATGGCGGCAGTCAGGGGGCAGAGCTACACCAACCCCAGCATCAACGGAGACACGTACACCGGGACCTATCGGGCCATCTCCTCCCAGCCGTCCCTGAACGAAGATACAGGGAAGGGAGACCTGCTGGTCATCCTGTGGAACAAGTCCTTCACCCTTAGCTCCTTCCGCAACTACGGGCTGCCGTCCCAGGAGGACGTGGTCTACATCTGGAACGTGGCCAAGGACGAGGCCCAGACCATCATCAACGGCTATATGTCCGATGGGTACACGGTCACGGTGGGGCACCAGGTGGAGTCGGACGTCCCTGGAACCGTTGACCTGGTGGTCTCCGTACCTTCGGACGTGTCGATGGTCCCGATAGACTACATCGTGGGGACCAACTGCGACATCTCCACGGTGACCCAGACCCGGCTGGGGCTGACCAAAGAAGAGCTTCAGGCGTTCATTGCCACCTTCACAGCCCAGACCCCCGGCGTCACAAAACAGCTCAGCATCTCGTTCAACGAGAATACCGGCAAGTACAACGCCACAGCCACAACGGCGACCCGAGACACAACCGGCGTGGCCCTGGACCTGACCATCGGGGCGGACGAGGACACGGTCCTGGCCCTGACTTATCGGTACAATCTGACCAAGGGCTCGGTAGAGACCTACGCGGCAGGGTTCGCCGCCCAGGAGCAAGGGAAGCAGAAGTCCCTGAGCGTGTCCAGGAGGGCCGACTGTACGTATGACGTCGTGGCCCAGGTCAGGACCACCCAGCCCATCGGTGAGGCCCTCACGACCATCGTGGGGCGTTCTAAGGACACCCTGGAGACCACCGTCTATGAGTGGGGGATAGACAAGGCTGCCGTGGAGGTGTTCGTAGCCGGGTACGCCGCTCAGGAGCAGCTGGTGAACAAGTCCGTCTCCGTCTCCCGGAGGGCTGACTACTACTTCGACGTGGTTGGCAGGACCCTTGTCAAAACCGAGAGCCAAATCCCCATCTCCTTCACCATCGGGGCTACGGAGCAATCGGTCCAGAACTCCGATTACATCTGGAACATGACAGCCTCCGCCCTTCAGGTAGAGTTGGACAATCGGTCCACCAAGGAGGGAGGGAAGCAGAAGTCCGCCAGGATCTCCCGGAACCGCACGTCCTCGGGGGAGGAGGACGGGACCTACGACGCGGTGTTCAACGAGATCGTTACCGACAACACCACGGTTACTGCGGCATACGGGACTGGGGCGGAGTCGGAGGAGAACGTCTACAGCTTCTCCTGCACCAGTGCCGAGAAGGATGCGATCATCGCAGCCCTCACGGACACGGACCTGGAGGGGAACCTGTCCGTCTCGGTGGGGAGGAACCAGGACGACACCTACAACATCTCCACCCGGCGCACCCAGCAGAAGCCCTCCCACACCTCCTTCGCATGGAGCCTTGGGAACGAGCAGTACCAGATAGACTTCTGGTTCGGCCAGCTCAGAGCAACGGCCTTCGCGGAGATAGAAGCTCTTCCACAGGGGCCGGAGTACAGCATCAGTCTTAGAAGGAACGGGGACGGAACCTACGACCTGACCATCCGCAGGTCAGAGTCAGCGGGGGATCAGGCATTCTTCACCATCTCTAACGACGGGACCCTCACCGAGTACCAGCATTACTTCGGGATAACCCTTGCCGAGGTGACTACCGCCATCGAGGCGTTGTCGCAGGGCGGGATCTCGGACAGGGCGTACAGCCTCTCGTCGAGAGGGGATGGGAAGTACAACCTCCGCATCATAGAGAGCACCACCAAGGAGGTTGACTATGATGCCATCACAGGCATCGGTGAGTCTGTCAGCCAGCGCACGTACTGGGAGGTGGGGAAGACAATCGCCCAGATCCCCGTTATTGCACAGGAGACCGGGGTTGCCAAGTCGTTGAGGGTTGACAGGGACAGTCGCGGTCAGGTGTCACTGCAAAGACAAGAGACCACCATAATTCCGTGGACATCCTCCACCTTCATCATCGAGTCCCAGAAGGAAAGAACGGTTCAGGGCACGATCTACGCGGGTCACACCACGATCCCGACAATCACCACAACCTATGGCAGCGTATCCTCTCAGTTCGACGCCGGGACCGCGACATACTCCGGGATTATTCGAGAAGTAATCTTCACCGCGGAGTCTGGCGACGAGGACCACTGGGACAACTTCACCAGCTCAGCCTGGATCGTCACGACGCAGAGGTTCTACGGGCACCTGGCTGGGAAGAAGTATTTCATAGACGCCCCGATCTGGTACAAGGTGAAGCAGACCCGCAGCCGCTCCTCCGCAGAGAACTTCATCAACTACGGCCCCGGAGGAACCATTACTCTTCCGAAACATCCCGCAACCCAGCCGGGGGCAGGGTCGGACGTGAAGATCATAGGTGGAAACAAGTACCGGGCAACCTACATCCACGGCCTTTATGACGGCCACACGTCTCTCGAGAAGGCCATGGTGGCGGGGGCTGCGTGGATCTTCGATACATGGACGCAGGTGGGTTGATGCCCAACGAACAGGAACAAGCCGATGCGCAGAAGGCCATAGCGGTTCTTCTTCAGACCGTTGCCGAGTTACAGGACCAAATGTCGGACCTGACCTCACGGGTGGAGGCAGCTGAGCTTCAGAGCTTCTCCGCCACGGACCTGGACCTTACGAACGACTTCGAGAATCTGACGCAAGACACCTTCCCCGCCAAGCTGCTGACCCACGCAGCCTCTGGCTTCTATACGTGGGCGGAGGTCCAGAAGAACTCAGCGGGAACAGGGTGGCTGGACACCTTCACGGGACAGAGGACAAGTGCAGCCTCCTCCAACGCCCACAACACAAACAGCCTTGAACACCTTCTGATTGGGACTCCGACGACAACCTACGTCGTGATGAACGAACACACGGACCAGGACGGTGATGCCTCGTATTCGTTTACTGAAGGACTTCCAGCCGGGGCGGCAGACGGACAGGTCTTCCAGTGGGACGCAGGCGGGCCATCGTGGATTCTCGTGGGCGGCGGACCCAACGACAATGAAGTTCTGATCTGGGACGCGGCAGCGGGGACGTGGACGCCGGGAGTGTTGTCCGGTATTGACGGGGCTCCAGGCGCAAAGGGCGCTGACGGGGGGACAATGCCCGGAGGCACTGCTGAGGGGCAGCTTCTTCAGTGGGACGCTGACACGTCGTTGTGGATTGTTGTTTGTACGCCAACAGTAGACAACTCCGTTCCCGTGTGGGACGCAGCGTCAGAGGTGTGGCAGCAGGGCGATCTTGCGGATATAGACAGCGGAGCAGGAGCGGCTCTTGGAGGTGTGGCCGGGGACATTCTGTATCACAACGGAACGATCTGGGCGATCCTCTTAAAGCCAACCGGGTTCACCGAAGATCCCGTCTTGCGGCATAACGGAACCGCACCCTACTGGCAAGAGCCTACGGTTTGTCCATGACGCTTTATGTTCATTATTCTGGGGAGGTTCTTTTCGTGCCTACTGCTTCGGGAGTGTTAGCTGCACACGCTGATTGCTGCTGTGATGATGCTCCCACTTCTTGTCCTTGCGACCCGTGGCCTGACCCTACCGTGGAATCGGGCGACTTTCCTTGTGGCGGTTTGGCGTGGTCATATTCTTTAGCTCAAAGTTTGGTTAGTCCGTATGATTCGGCATCTATTCATTGGCGGATTGAAGGGTGGGTGCCTGGTCCGACACTCAGCTCGTTTTCAGAATTTCGTATACTAAGCGGTCCCCATACGCTTACTGCAACTGATGCCTCTTGTACGTGGGAAGTAACTGGAGTCACCATTGAAACCAGAGCTTGGGATATAATTTTGGGTATCGGCTCATGGACAAATCAGACCTCTTCGGCTATTTTGCAACTTAGCCTAGCAAGCGGAGTGTGGCTTGTTAATGAATCCTATAATGATTTTGATTTATGGAAAGACACGGGTTTTCCTCCTGGGATTTACTTAGACGATATTGCTGACGACGCAACGATAGTAACAAATGGATCTGTGACGGTGACATGAAGTGCGAACATTGGAAAGAGTGTGGTGTTATTGGTGGCGGGTGCTGCGATCTACACGGGGCTATCTCATTCGGGGTCTGCTGTCAATGTCCCGACGACACGACGGCTGGCGCGTGGAAGGCGTTTCTGCGAGAGCACAAGATCGGAACCCGCCTCGCGATGGGCTTATCGAAGATACCTGGCGTGAAGAACCTCCCCTGCTACGACAAGGAAGGAAACCTGAAGCCGGAGTCCGGTTGCGGAGGAAGGCGGAGGCTGCTGGACGGAGAGGCTTGACAAACCAACCTCCACCCCATAGAATAATCATTGACAATTAATGGAGAATAACCATGGCCCAGACAAGCCCACGGAATCTTGAACGGAACATCAGGAACGAAGAGCGCAGGCAGGCCGCCGCTGACGCCGCCGCCGCTGCAAGACGGTTGTATGATCAGCAGATATTAAACTCGCCTGGACAGCTCAGGACCGAGAGTGCGATCAGTCCTTGGCGAGGGCGAATGAGCTCTGGCATTAAGGAACGCCTCGAAGCTGCCGACGTTGAAAGACGGTCGTATGAGGCGCAGCTATTAAACTCGCCGGGAATGCTCAGGACCGAGAGCGCGATCAGTCCTTGGCGAGGGCGAATGAGCTCTGGCATTGAGGAACTCTTGGCGGGACCAAACAGAGAAGCGCGCAGGGCCAAGGTGTATCAAGAGAGCGAGGCATACCGGAACCAGGTTGACGCATACTACAACGACAAGGTGCGGCGCGGTACTGCGGGTCTAGCAACCCCGACCACGCAGTCACCCCTAAACAACTTCCTTTCGGAGCTGCCAGGAGCAGTCAGGGAGCAGCTCTCGTTCTCCGGTTCCGACACCGCTGGCTCTGACGTTGGCCTAGAGGGCAATATCAACCGGATCTACCAACAGATGATTGGCCAGCCAGCCAAGGCTGTCGGTCGTTTCTTCACTGGAGACCAGAGAGCCGCGCAGATACCTCCACGACAGTTCGAGAAGTTCCGCATTGGCGACGGCGGCAACGTGCCCCAAGGAGCCCCGCAACCTACCCTCCCCACCCATCA
>JAQBTI010000109.1 GCA_027624995.1 Chloroflexota bacterium | reverse complement strand
GTCCAGAATGCCGGTAGTCGTCTTCGCATGTGTATGGGGATCGACGCCCGGCGACAGGCGGAGCAGTATCTCCTGAGTCACTCCAAGGCTACCGGCGAGCTCGTTAAGGAGTCCCAACTCGTAGAGACCGTCGACGACGATTCGGCCGATTCCCGCGTTCAGCGCCATCGAGAGCTCGGCGGGCGTCTTGTTGTTGCCGTGGAAGTACACTCTATCGAGCGGGAAATCTACGGCCTGTGCCACCGCGAGCTCTCCGCCGGATACCACGTCGAGCCCAAGGCCCTCTTCAGCGGCAAGCATGGCAATCGCCGGGTTGATAAACGCCTTGGAGGCATACGCCACAGTCGTGTTCGGATATCGGTCGGTGAACTCTCCCACGAACTCCCGGCAGATGCCCCTGAGCGTTTTTTCATCGTACAGGTAAAGAGGAGTGCCGTATTCGGCGACCAGGTCGACCGCATCGCAGCCGCCCAAAGACAGATGGCCATCGGAGTTGACCTCTGCCGTCACCGGAAAGAGGCTCGCGTTGTCGAAGCTCATGAGCTGCTCCCGAGTACGTAGGGCCCATCTGAGGGTTCTGCTGAGACCAGCTTGCCGTCGCGCTCCAGCTTCATCAGGTGGGCTCTAATCTGGCCCCGAGCGGTGCGGTGAAGATCAGTCTCCAGCCTAGGATAGATCGCGCTAAATAGGCCGTCCATACTCGTTGTGCCGTTGCTGAGCAGCCCGATGATCTGCTTTTCGCGCTTACGGCGATGTTCGATAAGCCACTTCAGTTTGGTCTGCGGTTTGTCGACCACCGGGCCGTGTCCCGGAGCGATCAGCCGCGAACCGATTTCGATGAGCTTTGCCAATGACTCCACGTAGCGGCCGATGTCGCCGTGGTCCGGACTGATAGCCACGCTGCCGCCTCCCAGGACGGTATCCCCGGTAAACAGCACCCCATCCTCCCGCAGCAAGACGCAGAGGCTGCCCATCGTGTGGCCCGGCGTATCGACGAACTCAAGGGTGACGCCACCGAGATCCAAAGTGTCGCCGTCGCCCACCGTGCCGTCCACGGTGGCATTCTCACCTTCCACGGGACCGCGCTCGACCTCAGTGCACAAGACTCGGCCCCCGGTCGCGGTCCTGAGCCGGGAAGCGCCGCCGACGTGGTCCGGATGGCGGTGCGTAAGAACGATCGCCGCGACGGGAGGACTGCCCTTGTCGGCCCAAAGCGCCAGGCACTCCTCTACCTCGGCATCGTTGCCGTAGCCGGTATCCACGAACGCTGCGCCGGTGCTGCCGGTTACGAGGTAGATGTTCGGCGGGCCGATGGGGCCCTCGTCGCCAATGGCGATCCTGTCTACATTTCGGGAGACCTGCAAGAAAGCCCCTCAGTTCTGGGTCCACATTGTTATGCGATTGACCCCAAAGTCTAACCTAGTCAATATAACGGATTAGCAGCATAAACGCCCGCGAGCACCGGCCCCAGCGGCTCGAAGAGAGACTGTGCGGGCCTTCGTTGACAGGTGTACGGGCCGGTGCTACGCTCACGAAACTCTCACTTCGACGACTAGGGGAAGCGATGCACTTGAACGATAACGGCGGCGGCCACACAGCGCCCCCGGTGGAAAAGCTCCAGACGCTGGAAGACGTGCTCCGCCAAATGGGGTCCGTGATCGTCGCCTACTCCGGCGGGGCCGATAGTGCGTTTCTGGCCGCCACCGCGCAGCGTGTCTTGGGAGAGCGTTCCCTCGCGATCACCGCTAGCTCGCCGAGCCTGCCTCCATCGGAGCTGCGAGACGCCGTCGCCCTGGCAGAGAGCCTGGGACTGGGCCACCGCATTATCGAGACCACCGAGGTTGAGCGTCCCGACTACAGCGCGAACACCTCAAGCCGCTGCTTCTTCTGCAAGGACGAGCTGTACACGCACCTGACACGCGTGGCCTCACTGGAGGGGTTTGCCTTCGTGGCAAATGGGTCAAATGTCGACGACCTCGGTGACTTTCGTCCGGGCCTGAAGGCCGCTGAGAAGTTCGGTGTGCGCAGCCCACTCGTCGAAACGGGCCTCACCAAATCCGAGATCCGATCGCTATCCAGAGAGATGGACCTGCCGACCTGGGACAAGCCCGCCCAGGCCTGCCTCTCATCGCGTATTCCTTACGGAACAACCGTAACGGTAGAAGCCCTGAGCCGAGTCGCAAAGGCCGAGGAGTTCTTGCGGGACCTCGGCTTCCGGCAACTGCGGGTCCGGCACCACGACACGATCGCCCGCATCGAGGTCGAGTTGGAGGACCTGCCCCGCCTGGTAGCCGACGACCTGCGTGACAGAGTCTCGGAGTATTTCAAGTCGATCGGATACGCCTACGTGACCCTGGACCTGGCCGGATTCAGGTCTGGAAGTCTGAACGAGGTCCTGACGGTCGGCCGCAGGGGCGTCGTTTGAGGCTCGACGGAAAGACGGCCCTCGTGACCGGCGCCGCTCGAGGGATCGGGGCCGCGGTAGCCAGAGTCTTTGCCGCGGAAGGGGCACGTGTGGCGCTTACCGATGTCCTTTCCGGCCCCGGCCAACAAGTGCGGGAGGCGATATCCACGGCCGGCGGCACAGCTTCTTTCGCAGAACCGGACGTCACAAGCGAGCCTGACTGGCGACGCGTCATCGACGAGGTGCTCGATCGATTTGGCGGCCTCGATATTCTGGTGAACAACGCCGGCATCTACGAGCGCAACACGGTCGAGGACTTGGACCTCGAGACGTGGAACCACGTGATGGAGGTAAACGCCGCGAGCGTTTTCCTGGGCACCAAAGCCTGCATCCCAGTGATGCGCCGGTCCGGGGGCGGCTCCATCATCAACATCGCGTCGGTGGCCTCGATGAGGGGCAGCCAGTGGTCGACCGCCTACCACGCCTCCAAGGGCGCTGTGGCCGTCTTTACGAGATCGGCGGCGGTCCAGTACGGCCGGTACGGAATTCGAGTGAACTCTGTCCATCCCGGCGCCATCGACACCGATATGCTGGACCAAGTCTATTTAGACGACGATCTGCGTCGCCAGCGGATCGAGGCGATGCCGATGAGGCGGTCCGGCAGCCCCGAGGAGGTCGCGAAGGCCGTACTGTTCCTCGCCTCGGACGACTCCTCTTACGTCACCGGGGCGGAGCTGCGCGTAGACGGCGGCGCGCTCGCTTAACCGCATGCGAAGGAGCGACAGATGGCAGCCACCGGACGAAATCCTGCGGTGACGTTCTGATGAAACTCGAGGGGAAGACTGCGTTGGTGACCGGCGCCGCGCGAGGAATAGGCGCCGCGGTAGCCAGAGTCCTGGCGGCCGAAGGAGCGCGCGTGGCCCTCACCGATGTCCTCTCCGACCGTGGCCACGAGGCGCAGACCGAGATAACCGGCGCCGGCGGCATTGCCTCTTTTTTCGAACTGGACGTGACCAGCGAGCCGGACTGGCGTCGGGTCGTCGATCAGGTGCTCGATCGATATGGCGGTCTTGACATCCTTGTCAATAACGCCGGCATCTACGAGCGCAACAGGGTCGAGGAGTTGGAAGTCGAAACCTGGAAGCGAGTGATGGAAGTGAACGCCGAGGGCGTGTTCCTGGGCACCAAGACGTGCATTCCGGTGATGCGCAAGGCCGGGGGTGGCTCCATCGTCAATATATCGTCCGGGGCCTCGATGAAAGGTAGCCGCTGGTCGAGCGCCTACGCCGCCTCCAAGGGAGCCGTAGCCACCCTTACCAAAACGACTGCGGTCCAGTACGGCCGTGACGGAATCCGAGCGAACTCCGTCCACCCGGGGGCGATCGACACCGACATGGCGGACCAGGTCTACATAGACGACGACGTGCGTCGCCGGGAGAACGAGGCGATACCGTTGGGGCGTGCCGGTAGACCCGAAGAGGTCGCCAAGGCAGTGCTGTTCCTGGCCTCGGACGACTCCTCATACATCAGCGGCGCGGAGCTTCGCGTGGACGGTGGCTCGTAAGCCCGACCGTATAGGAAGGGGTGTGAAATGGCAAACAGACGGGCACCCAGTATGACGCCGGAAGAGGCACGTCGGTTCCACGAATCCACCATGGTAATCGATAGCCAGCAGCCTGGTGTTACGTCCGGAGTCCTGTACACCGAGTCGATGCACGAGTCCATGCGGGAGTTCGCTGTCCAGGGAATGTCACGCGGCGAGATTCGTAAGCGTCTGCAGGCGATGACCGTGCGCGAGATACAGGAACACCCCGAGGCGGCTCGCCAGTACATGGCCATGTGGGAAGAGTCGGGCGTAAACGTCGCCAGCGCGACCTACGCCGGGCCGCACCCTCCAGAAGGCGCTTTCGAGACCTCTGTTACCGGGATTACCCAGGCCAGGGCGATCATCGACGCCCTCGGCGATGACCAACTTCGCCTTGTCTTGAAGGCCGACGACATCGAACGGGCCTACCGGGACGGCGTCCGAGGGGTAATCTTCGATTTTCAAGAGACGATTCCCTTCGGTTCCGACCTGGACCGAATCGACACCTTCTACAACATGGGGCTCAGGGTCGTCCAGCTCACGTACAACCTACGTAACCTGGTAGGCGACGGCTGCACCGAGCGCTACAAGACAGGCCTGACCTACTACGGCATAGAGGTCGTCCGACGGCTGAACGAGCTCGGAATGCTGGTGGACGTCAGCCACTGCAGTGAGCAGGTGGGGTTCGACGCCATCGAGGTCTCGTCTTCTCCGGTCATCGTTACTCACTCGGCCAGCAACGCGGTCTGTTACCACGACCGCGGCAAGGGCGACGAGCTGGCCCGGGCGATTGCAGAGAACGGTGGATTCTTCGGTGTCGCGGCCATCGGCGGCTTCCTCCGGTCCGACAACAATGCCACGCTGGACGACTTTGTCGACCATGTCGAGCACCTGGTAGACGTAATGGGTATCGACCACGTCGGGATTGGCAGCGACAAGTGCGGTCCAGGACCGGGGACGGAGTCCAATTTCGAGTATCCGCCCGAGCTGGGACCCTACGAGACGTCGTACCTATACCAGGACGACCCCGACCCCCGGGCGACCCCCGGGGGGTTCTCCTGGTCGGGGTTCCGCGCCGAACACAGACTCAGCGACAACCACCGAATCGCCGACTTCGACAAGTTCACGGACTGGCCGGCCATCACGATGAAGCTGGCCGAGCGTGGCTTCAACGAAGGCGAGCTCCGCAAGATCCTTGGGGAAAACTACCTGCGAGTTTTCAGAGAGGTCGTGGGGTAGGAAGACAGGCGCGTTCCGACGTGTGCCAGATGCGGCTATCCACCGATTGGCCCCGTACGCGAGACCAACTCCGGCCTAGGTCGCGACCAGTTCCTTCTCCATCTCCGGCTTGTAATCCCCCTGTTGGGCCGCGCTGGTAACGTACGCCCTGTGCAGGTAGACCTGCTGTGCCCTCGCCCTGTTGGCGGGGTCACCACCCCACGCTTTCAGAGCCGCGGCCTGAAGTCCGCGGCCGTACGAAAAGCTCAGCTCCCACGGCGCGCCGACCGATGCCGCGTACCGGTTGATGGCATTGAGGTTGACCGTGGCCTCCTCGTCGCTCTGACCGCCGGACAGGAACACGATCCCGGGCACCGCGGCCGGTACCACCCTCTTGAAGCAGCTGACAGTCTTTTCGGCGACCTCTTCCGGTCCGGCTCGATTTGGCGCGTCCGTCCCCGAAAGGACCATGTTGGGCTTGAGCAGCGTACCCTCCAGCGCGACTCGATGGGTTCCAAGCTGGGAGTAGACTTCGCGTAGGACCGCTTCAGTCGCCTCGAAGCAGGCGTCGATGTCGTGATCCCCGTCCATGAGCACCTCGGGCTCGACGATGGGAACGAGCCCCGCCTCGATACTTAGTGCCGCGGACCGCGCGAGGGCGTGTGCATTGGCCTCGATGCCGTACCGGGTCGGAATGCCTGGTCCAATGGCGATGATGCCACGCCACTTGGTGAACCGGGCGCCCAACTCTGCGTATTCCGCGAGCCGCTCGCGCAGGCCGTCCAAGCCTTCCGTAACCTGCTCGCCCGGTGCACCGGCCAGCGGCCTGCCTCCGATGTCTACCTTGATACCGGGCAGGATGCCCTGATCGACCAGAACCCTGGATAGCGGAGTGCCGGCGGCGCCGTTCTGCCGTAGCGTCTCGTCGTAGAGAATAACTCCGCTGATGTACTTTGATGCACCCTCGGTACGAAATAGCATCTCGCGGTAGTCGCGCCGCGTGGCCTCCGTAGACTCCACACCGATGCTGTCCAGGCGTTTCTTGATGGTCCCCGTGCTCTCGTCGGCAGCGAGTATCCCTTTGCCGGGAGCCACGATCGCTCGAGCGGTGTCGTTCAGTTCCTGGATGCCCATTCTGGACTCCTCCTGGCGGGCTCTGCCCGATTACGGTCCCCTATCGTCAGCCACCCTGCATGATGGCAACGGTCTGTTCAACTTCGGCCTTGTTCCCCAGTATAAGCGGGGTGCGCTGGTGGGGATTCTCCGGATGTATGTCCAGAATGGGTTGCGTCGCTGAGTACGCGGCCCCGCCCGCCTGCTCGGCCACAAAGCCCAACGGGTTCGCCTCGTACATAAGACGCAGCTTGCCATTGGGGCGCTCTAATTCCCCCGGGTACAGGAATATTCCACCCTTGAGCAGATTCCTGTGAAAATCGGCCACCAGAGAGCCCACGTACCTCAATGAGAGACTGTCTCTGAGCCTGGTGACCGCCCGCTGGGTCGGCCCATCGAGTTTTCTGAAGTTGCCTTCGTTGACGCTGTAGTACTGGCACTTCTCGGGGAACCGGATATCGGGGTGCGTCAGTATGAATTCGCTGGACCCGGTGTCCAAGGTGAAGCCGTTGACGCCGCCCCTGGTCGCCGTAACCAACACCGTGCTTGAGCCGTATACCACATAGGCCGCGGCGACCTGCTCCCGATCTGGACGAAGGAGCGTCTCGGAGATTGTCCCGCCCGGGTCTTTGCGCCAGATTCCGAAAATGGAGCCGATGGTTACCGCGACGTCAATGTTCGAGGAGCCATCGACCGGGTCAGTGTACACGATGAAATTCTGCTCGGCGCTATCGCCGGAAACGACCGGGTCCTCCACTTCCTCGCTCACCACCGCGGCCACCCAACCGGACTTGCTCAGTACTTCGACAAATATGTCCGAACCGGCGACATCCAGCTTCTGGACTGTCTCGCCCTGGACGTTGGTCTCTCCGGTGGTGCCAAGTACGTCTGCGAGTGCCGCCGCCTGGACCAGGTCGTGCACCCGCCGGGTCCCGTCGGCAATCGCCCGAATAACGGCGTCCAGACCCTCCAGCTCAGCATCGCCACTCCAGGTCGATTCCATGAACTCGCTGATACTCCAGCGTTCAGTGGAGATGCTCATGGTCCCGGCCTCCCGTCGAGCCTGCCTAGCGGTCTGATGGCATTATAACAGGGCGGTCTTCAGCCGCCTTTCGATCAGAAGTTCCGTACGACTCTGACAGCCTTACCCACGGCTGATTGGGGGACTGTGCCAGGCGACACGAGCTGCACGTTGGCCCGGCACGA
>JAQBTI010000108.1 GCA_027624995.1 Chloroflexota bacterium | reverse complement strand
CGCTGGCGATCACCGGCGGCTTCCGAGCAGAAACTATTCTCTCGGGCATCCCCGCGGGTGAGACGACGATAACCTATAGGATCAACGCGACAGACAAGGCCGGCAACGTGGGTCAGAACGACTCCGACCCGACGACGGCCACGATCTCGGAAGACCACATCGTCAAGGTGGACACGCTGCCACCCTCGTTCGCGACTCCCATCGGGGCCGAAACGGGCCATGCCTGGAACCCCGTGACAAAGGCGATCGTGGACGACCCCAAGAAGGCCTCGAAGAATTCGATCCGCTTGCAGTTCAACGAGGACTTGGACGGAACGACGATTCAGACTCTGGACTTCCAGGTGGCAGGCGCTGCCCCGCAGTCGGCCCAATGGTTCGCCGATGTCCCAAACAGCGTCTTCCTTACCGTGGGCACGTTGCTGCCTGACGCAAAACCCAAGATAGACCTGGTCGGGCCGATCTCTGACAAGGCGGGCAACTCCGTGCAAGTGGGCACGGTCTCCGCGGCCACAGACGGGATCTCCCCTACTGTCACCGTATCGGTTACGCCAAAACTCGATAAGAAAAAGGTAACAATCGACGTGTCGTCGGACGAGTCGTTGCTGACCCCGCCGACTATAATGGTGAACGGTGGGGCTACGGCTGTACCGACGCTTGTCGGCACCAACCTGTTCCGGACCACGTTCGAGACGACGGATGTGCCCAACGCCTATAACGTAGAGGTGTCAGCCTCCGACACGGCCGGGAACCCGCAGAGCTCCGGAAAGGCCACGCACAACGCCGACGGGGCAATAGTCTTCGAGATCGACAACTCGATCCCTAGCCCGCTGACGGATCCGGTGGCTGCGGGAATTGTGTTCACCACCAACCCATTCATAACCGTTGACTGGACCTCCGAAGGTACGGAATACGGACTTGACGGAAGCGGCGCCCTTGTGCCGCCCGCCGCCTTGCCTATCGCGGTGGACCTGGACAAGCAGGACATGGTTACGCTCACCAAGGCGACGCTGGACGGCACCGACGTTCTGGCCCGGATAGCCACGTCGGACAATCGGACGTTCATCCTGTCGACCAGTAACCTGGCTTTGGGGGACCACACCTTCGTGGTAAACGGCACGGACGCGGCCGGAAACACGCTGCTGGCAGACGTAAGTCTGATATTCACGGTCAAGATACGGCCTCTGTTCGAGGTCGCGCTTAAGCCGGGATGGAACATGATTTCGCTGCCGGGCGCGCCGGCGGACGACAAAATCGACACAGTTATCGGCGCCATCCCGGTGGATACGGTCTTGACCTACGACCCGAGCACACCTCAGGGCTGGCTGGCCGCAGTACGGACCTCGCCGACGGCGCCGTTCAGTGGAACGTTGACGACCGTCAGTCTCGGCAGGGCCTACTGGGTGCACACCTCGTCGTTCGAGTCGATCAAGGTCGACATCCCGACGACGGCGCCGGGCGCGGCAGTGCTTCTGCCCGCGATCAACGTGCAGAAGGGTTGGAACCTGGTGCCGATTGTGGACATCACGGGCACGCTTAAGTCCGGTAACAACCTGGCGGGGACGCCGAATGTGTACCTGCAGGGGCTGTCGGTAGCGAGAATCTACGAGTACAACCCGGTCAATCAGCAGTTCGTGAACATCGACCCGGCGGCCGGCGCACTAAAGATCGGTCAAGGGTACTGGGTGTACTTCAATACCGTCGGCGTGCTCGTACCGTAACTAACATCGACGCGGTTAACGCCGCCTAAGACGGAAGTAAAGGCCTCCCTCCTCTTTTTCTGGGGAGGGAGGCCTTTTTTGGGAAGGTTTCGGGATGCACGAGATCAAATCAGTAGTTAGCGCCTTCATTGTGGTGGGCCTGTTGCTAGTCGCGTGGGGGCTGCAACCGAGCGGAGTGAAGGCCCAGGGCTTACCGCCCTTGCCGTTTATCTACTCGGGTACGGCGATGGTGAACGGGGCCCCTGTGCCAGACGGGCTTACGATCATGGCCAGGGTAGGAGACTACGAATCGCTATTGATAGTTGTACTGGGCGGTGTCTACTTGGGCCTGACCGTTGTACCGTCGGAGCCCAGACTATTCGGGGCGACGATAACTTTTCACCTGGATGGGGTGCAGGCAGACCAGACTGACATCTTCGCTCCGCAGGGCCTGCCGACGGTTAAAGGAAACTTCAATCTTTCCTTCCCCCGGCTACCCGACCCTACGCCGACGCCGACAGCTGTGGTCCTCACAGCTACTCCGACTCCATTGAGCGCCCAGCCGTCGGTCTATTCGGGCGACCTGACCGTATCGGGCGGGGAGGTCCCCGCGAATGCCAAGCTAGTGGCAAGGATAGGGAACTACGAGTCCGACCCCGCCCTCCTGAGTGGGACCGGGTATAGGAGCCTGGTCGTGGCGCCCGATGATCTCACCTTCGTCGGTAGAGCCATAGAGTTCTTCCTGGACGGAGTGAGAGCGAGAACGACGGACGTTTACCGGAGCGGGGAGTTCGTTCGAGACTTCAACCTCGTGTTCTTTGGACTACCAACGCCCACGCCCATGGCAACGGCTACGCGTACGCCCACACCGACCCTAACGCCTTCTCCTCCCACGGCAACACCGACCCCCACCGGCACCCCCGTGCCGTCTACGCCTACGCCGACTCCTCGTCCGCCAACCGCCACGCCGACCCCGACTGCCACCCGCACAGCAACTCCGACCCCGACGGTCACGTTACCGCCTCCGACCGCGACGGCAACCGAGACGCCAGCGAGTCCAACAGTGGCGAGGGCCCAAGAAACCCCCGAGCCCACTCCGACTCCGGAGCCGACGGGAGGGGGCTGTTTCTCGCCGCGAGGTGGCGTGGCGGCTGCGACCGGACTGGGGAACGTCCTGTTGTTGGGAGCGCCCCTGGCGCTGGTTGTGGGGCTGCGGAGGCGGCGGGGCTGGGGTTTATAGGGGCTTAGGGGTTAGGCGCCTTAGGACAGACACGCAGGCTAGACCATTCGCTGGAGGACTACCACCCGACGGTCCCGAGGCAGGTTCGTAGCGGTTACGTTCAGCCTGAGTTGGGGTGCAACCTCGGAGACGCCCATGTGTCCAAGGAAGCTGTCTATCGGTTCGAGGTCCACAGAGACCCCGTCAGTCCGGTAATGGACCGGGATCACGATCCTGGGGCTTATCATGTTGACGAGCTCGGCGGTCCTGGAAGGGTCCAGGGTACAGCCGCCGCCGGCGGGCACGATCAGGATATCAGTCGCGGTGAGTTGCTGTGCCTGACTCGGCGTTAGTATCTGGCTCAGGTCTCCGAGATGGCAGACGATCAGACCCTCAGTCCTGATCGTGAAGACAGTGTTGACCAGCGCCTCTCCGTCGTTCCCAGCCGCAGTCGCCATGCCGCTCACGTAGTAGCCACCCACCTCGTACTCTCCAGGCTCATCGATGATACGCGGGCTGTCGTGGAACCCGTCGGTGCTGGAGTGGTTGGGGTGCGAGTTGCTGACCGTCACAATCTGGGCTCGCTTCTCGGCCATCGATATGCCAAGTGATTCGGGGAACGGGTCGGCAACCAGGGCAGCGCCAGCACTACTTAGCATCACCGAGGCGTGTCCGAACCAGACGATCTCCATTGCAGCTCCCATTTTTCGGTATTGAATGGTCGAAGTATACAAGGACGGAGGATGGCCTTTCAACGCGCACCGGAACTGCCAGTGACCGATTCCGTTCGGGGGCTTGCCTCTTCAAAACCTGTATCCAACGATCTAGTCGGCCCTTCGGGCGTATGCTAGACTAGGGACAGGTGGTGCGCCGGAGACACGCGGCCTCGCGCAGTGGACCTGCACCTCGCGTTACTATTGGAAAGACTGAAGTCAGAACTACGCGCTGATGCTAAGTACAAGACAAGGACTCATACTAAAGCTTATCGTTGAAGGCTACGTCTCAACGGCGGCTCCTGTCGCTTCCGACACCCTCAGCCGGCAATATCCCGGAGGCGTCAGCCCTGCCACCGTTCGCAAGGAGGTGGCCGACCTCGAGGAATTGGGCTACCTGGACCGACCCCACACCTCGTCTGGATGTGTGCCGCTGGACAGCGCCTACAGGGTTTACGTAGAGTCCCTCCCTCACTTGCAAGGGACGGGAGTCTCTAAACTCCAACGGGCCTCAGTTGAAGAACGCTTGATGGAGGTCGAGGCGGACGTGGAGGAGTGGACCAGCCGCTCGTCCGCCATTCTGGCCGACCTCGCCAGCAACATGGCGCTCGTGACGTTCCCTAAGGAGATCGACACTCGAATCAGGCACATCCAGCTCGTCAGGATGCAGGAGCTGCTGGCCATGCTCATCGTCGTTCTCGGGCCGGCGACGTTGAGAAGACACCTTGTCAGGCTGGACGAGCCTCTTGGCGACGACGAACTAGAGAGTTCGGCGAACCACGTCAAAAGCCTTGTCGTCGGTCTTACGCCTGATGAAATCGAGCCCCACGGTAAAGGCTTGACCCGCCTCGAGGAGGAGCTCGTCAAAGCTGCCACGTTGATCCTCGAAGAGGAAACACAGGCCACTTATCACGGCCATTACGTCGACGGCTTGCGGAACCTTCTGACCCAGCCAGAGTTCACGGAGAACGACACTCTGCGGACGTTGATCGAAGGTCTGGAGGACGGCAGCCTGATCGAGGCGATTCTTGACGAGACACCGATGGGTGGCGTGGTCCGGGTCATCATCGGTAGGGAGAACCGGGGCGACGTGCTTTGGCCGCTGAGTCTGGTCGTATCCCAGTACGGGGTCCCAGGTCGAGTCGTCGGGGCTCTTGGAGCAGTCGGGCCCACGAGGATGGAGTACTCCAGGACCATCGCCGGGGTCCGGCTCCTGTCAACGCTGATGAGCGACATGGTCGAGGCTGGTAGAGTCGGGTAGCGCAGCAACCCCGGGCCCTGGAGCGCAAGTGACGACGCTCAGAGGCCGGATTTCGTTGGTAAGCCTATGTTCGAGGTTCTTTCAAGAAAGCTGACTGCCGTTTTCGACCGCCTTGGGAACAAGGGGCGGCTGACGGAATCGGACGTCGACGAGGCTCTCCGAGAGGTCCGGATGGCCCTGCTGGAAGCCGACGTAAACTTCCGAGTGGCCAGGGATCTCGTCGGCGCCATACGGAAACGCGCCCTGGGCGAGGATGTCCTCAAGAGCCTCAGTCCGGGCCAGCAGGTCGTGAAGATCACCAACGAGGAGCTCACCTCGGTGCTCGGCAAAGGGAACACTGCCCTTCAACCCGGGCCCCGGCCGCCTTCCTCGATTCTAGTAATCGGTCTCAACGGCTCCGGCAAGACGACGACCTCTGCAAAGTTGGCCAGTTACTTGAAGCAGGCCGGGCAGAAACCGGTGCTCATAGCAGCAGACCTAGTGCGGCCGGCTGCGGTGGACCAACTTCAGACATTGGGCGGCCAGATCGACGTGGCTGTTTACGAAGCCGGGACCTCCATACATCCTGTCAAAGTGGTTGAAGGAGGTCTCAAGCGGGCCTCAGAACTCGACGCTGCCTGGGCGATCGTCGACACGGCGGGCCGATCACAGATTGATGACAATCTGATGAGGGAGCTCGAAGAGGTCAAGGCTGCCTGTTCACCTTCCGAGACTCTGCTCGTCGTGGACGCGATGACTGGACAGGATGCAGTGCAAGCAGCTCAGGAGTTTCACTCTCGCATCGGCCTGTCAGGTCTAGTCCTCACGAAGCTGGACGGCGATGCCCGGGGGGGCGCTGCACTGTCAATAACTGCAGTCACAGGTGTCCCCGTCAAGTTCATAGGCACGGGGGAGCGCCTCGACGCGCTGGAGCCCTTTCATCCCGACCGGCTTGCTTCCAGGGTCCTGGGTATGGGCGACATGCTGACTCTTATCGAGAAGGCGTCTACCTCCATCGACCAGGAGAAGGCCTCAGAGTTGGAACGAAAGATGCGGCAGTCGACGTTCGATCTTGATGACTTTCTTGGCCAGCTGCAGCAACTAAAAAGCATGGGGCCGATAAGCCAGCTACTGGAGATGGTCCCGGGAATGTCGAAGTTAAGAGGACAATTGTCTACTGACGAGCTGGACGAAGGGCACCTGGCCAAGATCGAAGCCGTTATACGATCTATGACGCCGCAGGAGCGGCAGCGTCCGGAGATGATCGGCGGAAGCCGCAGAAAGCGCATTTCACGCGGCAGCGGCACCACTCCACAGGACGTGAACCAGCTATTGAACCAGTTCAGGCAGGCGCAGAAGATGATGCGTCAGATGGCCACTGGAAAGGGCCCAGGAGGGCGCAAGGGCGGCGCCGGTGGGGTCTTTGGTCTCTAGATTGATGGTCACCGGAGACCTGAGCCTGTCAAGGCTGTCCCGTCTTAACCCTGGGTATGCAGCGGCGGGCGAGAGGTAACGTTTAGCCGTTGTTGCGAAGGGCCGCCTGGGCGGGCAACTAAGGACCGGGCGTGGGTAACGCTGCCATCGAGGCCCTGGCCGTTTCCAGAACGTCATCTCTCGGCGTAAATATAAGCGTCGTCCTCGAAGATTCCAGACCGGCAAATAAGGTCTGGTCGTCGATACGCATTAGCCAGTTGGAATCCCCTTCACCATCAGGCTCCCAGCGGGAGTCCGTCCGAACCTCGGTCGCATCTCTGTACGTATCGAAGAACTCCTGAGCGTCCTCGGGTGTATCCCATTCGAGCACCCATGCCAACACGTGCCCGTCATCCGGGCCGCGGAGAAGGACGTAGCTGTCCCCGCCCCAGCCACTTGCGGCAGCGGCTGCCGTTGCAGGTTCCGCCCATCGCTCGAGGTACGCGAAGATGAAGAACTCCCCAAGGGTCGTGGTCCAGAGCATCTCCCATTCATCGCCCAGTCCCTCAACAAATTCAAGTAGCGGGACGGCGATGGGTTCCTCACCTTCCAAGTATTTTTCCGGATGCAGGATGTGCTCTGTCGACTCGGGAAGCCGAGAATAGGCCTGGTTGACCGCTCCCCAGCCACCGCCCTGTTGGTACAGGGCTGCGACGAAGCCAGGGCCAATCTCATAGGGAAAGGCTATGGTCCGCTGAATTAACGGTGGAGCGGCCAGGTATGAATCGACGCTGGCACTGTTCTGTGTCTGTTGAGCTTCTTCGGCCTGCTGTTCGTCCATGTGTCGGATGAGGTACAAGGTCTCCACGACGGTCGCGTCGCCCTCTAGCAACGCACTGATGGCCAGCGACTTGTCGGAGTTGCCCCTGACGCTTTCTCTGATGGAGTGAATGTCGAATTCTTGTTGCTGGAGACCGTGTACCAACTCGTGTGACAAGGTTAGCTCGTCGAGTGCGCCAAAGTCGGGATCTTGCTTTACGACAAAGATCTTTTCATCCTCAGGGTCATAGAAGCCGAGGATGATCTCACTGTACACGCTTAGGAGCAGGTCGAAGAGGTCGACATCCGGAATCGCCCCTAACGTCTTGTAAAGGGCCTCCTGCGCCTCGATCTCTTCGCGCTCTTTCTCAAACTCCTGGTTGATGTGCAGCCTGGCCTGTTCATGGTCGATGAACTCGCGTTTGATCGGACTGTCGAACGAAAGCCCTCTAACAGAGGATATGGTAAGTGCTATGGCACTGAGCTTCCGTGACAACTGCTCCAGG
>JAQBTI010000107.1 GCA_027624995.1 Chloroflexota bacterium | reverse complement strand
ACCGGGACCGTCACCTGCAACAGCTAGGGCTTATTCTGTTCAAAAAGCTCCTGGAAATCGACGTCCGGCTCCTCATCCAGTAGTGGGATGGGCGTCTGACGCGCCTTGATCTTATCCTTCCAAGCATTGATCGTCTCGATAATGGAGCCCGCCTGGGCGTCCTGTGAACCGTGATTTCGATAGTCGGCGATGTCCTCCTCAAACTCGACCATATCTTCATCCGAGATGCCCGCTGCGGTCGCCGCGTTCTCAATCAGGTTGTCCCAGTTTGTCTTTCCGTCCTCGACGAATCCGAAGGCCAGGCCCCTGAGGTCCTGGTTCTCGCTCTGGAACACCAGAAACTCCAGGGCATGGCTGTCCCCGATCGCCTTGATCTTCATCATTGGGCGTACGCTTACGGCAAGCAGGCCCCCTATGATCCCGATGATCAGTAGAAGCTCAAGAAGGGAAATACCAATAAATGGGACTCTGACCTCGTGCGGCCGGAGCTTCGACCGCTTGACCGCGAGCTTGGCAAAACACTCGTAACAGAGCGCCTGCCCACCTTCGGTGGGGACGAGTTGGTCGTCATAAACGAAGCTGCCGCACGCGGGGCACTGCGACTGCGAGTAGATACCCCCGGCAGCAGCATGCTGCTTGTCTTCTTTAGAGCGTGGCATCGAAACCTCGGTGCAGCCCTATACGGCCCTGCGCGGGTCCATATGATCATGTTACCATGGCCCGCCAACAACGCCAGCCGAAGATTCACTCCCCCTGCAGCTGCCTCCGCATGCCAAGCGTATCCCAGTTGACCCAGGCCTCCACGATGAGGCCGCCGTCTGCACGATGTATAGTGATTCCAGGGACCTCTATCCGTCGGCCGGTCGCCTCAAAGCCTGCGAACACGCCGAGATGAGTGCCGCGAAGGGTCCAGCGCGTCGCCACCCTATCACCTTCGCCGACCACGTCCTCGACCTCAATCTCCAGGTCGGGGAATGCGGCGCGATAGTCCCTTATCCGTCCCTTGACCCCATTGGGGCCCATTACCAGCGGGACCGGGCTCCCTGGGTCATTGATAAAGAACGTCTCTGCGAATATCTCGTCCGGGATGGCTAGGTCGCCACTATTCCATGCCTCGTAGTACCTGGAGGACAGTGCTCGATTTCGGGTGCTCGACCCGGTCGTTCCGTCGATCTCCGTCAAGCAGAGTCCTCCTCTCGAGATTTCGACATCGTAATCTCGCTGAAAACGGACCGAAATGCAAGGGTATCAGCCTAAAGTACGGGTGGTGCCCATAGTCGATCCGGTCCCAGGATGGTGGAACTTCACATTTCCTGGGTTTAAAGTAGAAGGTGACACGGCAGCGAGGCGCATAACCATTCTGAGGCGCGACCGTTATACAATCGCCGGCGCAAGCTGGAGCTAGACATCCTGCCACCAAGCTATACGGGGGAGCACCTTCCTCGTCTCGCGATTCTAAGGAGTCCACCACATGAACCTGACCGGCGTCCGAGAGATGAACGAGGAGGTAGAAAAAGAGGCCCTGTTCCTCCGGGACCTGCTGGCCGAGATACGTAAGGCTGTGGTGGGGCAAGACACCCTGGTCGAGCGAGTGCTCATCGGGCTGCTGGCAGACGGACACGTCCTCCTCGAAGGGGTGCCCGGCCTGGCAAAGACGTTGCTGATCACCAGCCTCGCTCAGACCGTCCAGGCCCGATTTTCACGGGTCCAGTTCACTCCGGACCTCTTGCCGGCCGACCTGATCGGCACTCAGATCTACAACCCGAGGACCAACGAGTTCAGCGTCCATCAGGGCCCCATCTTCGCCAACCTGGTCCTGGCCGACGAGGTTAACCGGGCTCCCGCAAAGGTCCAGAGCGCCTTGCTGGAGGCTATGCAAGAGCGACAGGTCACCATAGGGGACACAACCTTTCCCCTCGAAAGTCTCTTCCTTGTACTTGCTACGCAGAACCCGATTGAGCAGGAGGGGACCTACCCACTGCCTGAGGCCCAGGTGGACCGTTTCATGCTCAAGGTGATCGTGGACTATCCGTCGCGCGATGAGGAGCGGCAGATAATCGAACTCACGACTGGTAAGACCGTAGATGCCCTCCGCCCAATAGTCGACACCGAGGCGATCTTACGGGCTCGCGAAGTCGTACGACGGATATACGTCGACGACAAGGTGAAGGAGTACGTGCTTGACCTGGTATCGGCGACGCGCAACCCGCCGTCCAGTGACCTCGCCGATCTGAAGCAGCTCGTCGCGTACGGCGCCTCGCCGAGGGCGGGCATATACTTGATCGGCGCCGCACGGGCGCACGCGTTCCTCAGGGGCCGGGGGTATGTCACCCCCGACGATATCAAGCAGCTAGCCCCTGACGTGCTGCGGCACCGAGTCATAGTCAGCTACGAGGCGGAGGCCGAAGAGATAACTAGCGCGGACATCGTCCAACGGATCCTCGACCATATCGACGTGCCCTGAATGGTACCGGCAGAGATATTCCGCAAGGTCCGACAGATAGAAATCAGCACCAGCCGCCTGGTGATGGACACGTTCGCCGGCGAGTACCATTCTGTCTTCAAGGGACAAGGGATGGAGTTCCACGAGGTTCGTCCCTACAGTCCGGGCGACGAGATCAGGTCCATCGACTGGAACGTTACAGCCCGAATGGGCGACCCTTTCGTCAGACGCTACCATGAGGAGCGCGAGCTCTCGGTCATGTTGGTCATCGACGCCAGCGGCTCCGCCGACTTCGGAAGCGTTAGCCGGTTCAAGCGCGATCTGGCCACGGAACTGGCTGCGGTCCTCTCCTTCGCGGCCACCAACAACAACGACCGAGTCGGCCTGCTGATCTTCACGGACCGGATGGAGTTGCTCATCCCTCCGCGCAAGGGCAGGAGACACGTCCTAAGGCTGATCCGGGACATGCTTGTATTCGAACCGAAGAGCATAGGGACCAACATCAGGCTCGCACTGGACACGATCAATCTGGTGCTGCAGCGACACAGCATCGTGTTCCTGATCTCCGACTTTCTCGCCGATCCTGAAAGCTACCGCCGGGCGATGGCGGTCACAAATCGTCGCCACGACGTAGTCGCCATAGATATCCATGACCCCATGGAAGAAGAGATAGCCGACGTGGGACTGCTCCTTTTGGAGGATGCCGAAACCGGAGAGCTCCGTAGTGTGGACACGAGTAGCAAGCGGTGGCGCAATTCCTTCGCGGAACAGGTGCGGCGGTTCCAAGCAGCGAAGATGGAGGTCCTGACAAACTCCAAAGTCGACCGAATCTCCATCACGACCGAGCACGACTATGTTGCCGGCCTCACCAAGTTCTTCAAGCAGCGTGCGCGACGGCTATCGAGGTAGGTCTTGACTGTTCCCCGTATAAACCCTCTCAGCCTATCCCTATTCCGAAAGACGACAGGGGTAAATTTGTCAAAGAGGCCGGAGGCGACACCACGTTGAGGACGCGGACCCTCCTGGTACTGCTGATCGTGCCCATTTCCCTGGCGTTGGCGGTCTATGGTGCTGCGTCGGCCCAGGCACCAGGCGTCGAGGTCTTCCTTACGACCGAAACACCCGAGCTAACGGTCGGCGACCCTGTATCGCTCGATGTCCGTGTCAATCACCCGCCCGGATACCAGTTGACGTTTCCCAGGCTTTCTGGGACCTGGGGAGACTTCGAGCTCCGCGGCCAGTCCCCACCTGTTACCGTGTTGAACCTGGACGGCACGCAGACAACCAGCCAGTCGCTCGAAGTCACACTGTTCGAGCCGGGAGACTTCAAGACTCCGGACCTCCAAATCACTGTCCGCGATTCCGCCGGACAAGTCTACGATCAGACGGTACCCGGCGCATCCCTCACCGTAGTTTCAGTCCTCACCGAAGGCGACGACCAGCTACGAGACATACGCCCACAGGCTTCGCTCGAGGAACCCGCCACCTGGCCCTGGATAGCGAGCGCGATTCTGCTGGTTGGCCTATTGGGCTTGGGCGTCTACATCTTCATGCGACGTCGAGGCGCGCTTGGGTCGGGGATTCCTGCACTCATCGACTCCAGGGCCGCGCACGAGATCGCTCTTGAGGAGTTGTACCGGATCGAGGCGCTGGACCTCCCATCAGAGGGACGATTCAAAGAGCACTACACGCTGGTGGCCGACTGCGTGCGGGCCTATCTCGACAATGCTCATAGCGCTCCTGCCCTCGATCGGACAACCGAGGAGGTCCGGAGTGCTCTCAAGTCCTCGGATATGGCCGCTGACCATCAGAATGTCACCGTCGACCTCCTCAAGGATTGCGACCTTGTGAAATTCACCAGACTCGTTCCCGACACCCATGAGGCCACAGAGTGCACTGATCGTGCCCGCAACCTGGTCATGATGACTGTGCCCCCTGAGCCGGAAGTGCCCCTGTCGGCGGAGGCGGTACGGACATGAGCTTCGCGACGCCGTGGTTGCTGCTTCTGTTGCCGCTGGTGCCCATCGGGGCACTGGTACCACGGTGGTTCGGAATGACAAGCCGGCCGGCTGCCATGCGCTACGGTTACACAGGGCTGATGGCGGTGCAGACCCAGTCATGGCGAACAACACTCAGCCCCGCGCTCACCGTGCTCCGCCTCGCCGCCGTAGCCCTGGTGATAGTCGCCGCGGCCCGTCCGCAGAGCAGCGAGGCCCACACGGTCATCAAAGGCGAGGGGGTGGACATCATCCTCGCCCTGGACATCTCGGGTAGTATGGGCTCACTCGACATGGGGTTCCAGAACAGACTGGACGCGGCGAAGCGTGTAATCAGCGACTTCATAGCCGAGCGCCAGCACGACCGGATTGGGCTGGTCGTTTTCGCCAGGGAGTCTTTCATACAGAGCCCTCCGACGACGGACCACGACCTGCTGCAGCTCCTCCTGGACGACCTGGAGCTGGCCACAGACCTGCGCATCGACGACGGCACCGCTATTGGCCTGGGACTCGCAAGCGCCGCAAACATGCTCAAGGACTCTCCCAACAAGAGCCGCCTGGTTATTCTGTTGACGGACGGTGTCAACAATTCCGGCCAGATCGACCCCTTGACTGCCGCAGCCGCTATTAAGGCCCTGGGCATCAAGGCCTACACGATAGGGGTGGGCCGCCCGAGCGGGTCCCCACTGAGTCAGAGCGGAATCCTCGGGGGTCGCGGCTCCGTTCAGGCGAGCACGCTAGATGAAGAAACCCTGCAAGAGATCGCCGACACTACCGGGGCGCTCTACTTCCGAGCGGCGGACGCTCAAGGGCTGAGAGCCATCTACGACGAGATCAACAAACTGGAGAAATCGGAGATCGAGGAGCGGGTCTTCACGCTATACGAGGAGCTTATGGCCTGGGCCCTGGTGCCAGCGCTCGCATTTCTTTTGGCGGAACTGGCACTGCGCAACACCGTATTTCGGAGGATCCCCTAACGTGGACCTCACAGGCATCGAACGATGAACTTCGCGCAACCGGACATACTGTACGGCCTGGCGTTGCTGCCCGCGATGCTGCTCGTGGTCTACTGGGCCTCGCGGAGGCGGCGCTCGGCGATCCGCAGTCTGGGCGATCCGGCACTCATCGCGAATCTGAGCCTCTCTGTCAACTGGCGCGGCAGACGCATTAGATACATCTTGTGGTTCGTCGCCCTAGCCCTGGCGTTATTCGGTCTCGCGCGTCCCCAGTGGGGCAGCGAGGTCCAGTCCGTAGAGTCAAGGGGGTCCCAGATCGTCGTGGTGCTGGACGTCTCTACCAGCATGCTGGCTCAGGACATCAAGCCCGACCGGCTGACCAGGGCCAAACTCGAGATAGCAGACCTTCTCACGCGGCTGACGGGTGACGAGGTCGGGCTAGTGCTCTTTTCCGGCGCCGCCTTCGTACAGTTCCCCCCGACGTTCGACTACTCAACAGCCCGTACGTTCGTCGACAACGCCGAGCCGGGCGTTATCTCCAGACAAGGGACTGCACTGGGCGAGGCCATCCGGACCGCGTTGACGGCTTTCGACGACTCAAGGGCCGGCCAGAAGGTCATCCTGGTCATGACGGACGGAGAAAGCCACGAAGGCGACCCTCTCGCCGCAGCCAAGGAGGCTGCCGAGGAGGGTGTCATCATCTACGCCATGGGCTTCGGCTCACCGGATGGAGAGCCCATCCCCGTCGTGAACCGCCGGGGCGACGTCGTCAGCTATAAGCAAGACCGCGCCGGCAACATCGTTCGCTCCAAGCTCGACGAAAAGACTCTCCAGCGGGTGGCCCGGGAGGCAAAAGGCAAGTACTACCGGGCCAGCACCGACGGTGGCGCTATCGAGGACCTTGCACACGAGATCGAAGGTCTGGAAAAGGCCAGCATCGAAAACGAATTCGAGACGGTCGGAATCGAGAGGTTCCAGCCCTTCTTGCTTGCGGCACTGCTGGCGCTTGTCATGGCTGAGCTGATCCCCGATCGAGCCGTGGCGTGGAGACTTAGACGCCGGACGGCCGGCGGCGCAGAGACCGTGCAAGATGCTGGATAGACCCAGGCTCCTGATCTTCGTGGCTGGCCTCCTGGCTGTGGGCACGGCCGCATGCGGCGGCGGCGAGGCCAAGGCCAACAACCAGGGCAACGACGCCTTTGAGCAGCAAGAATACGACGACGCCCTGGACGCCTATGAAAAAGCGAAGACGGGGTCTTCGGGCCTCGCTGAACCACACTACAACTCTGGGAACGTCTACTACCGGCAGGAGGCGTACGAGGATGCCGCCGAGAGCTACGATCGAGCCATGATCGATGCCGACCAAGAGCTGGCCCAGGACGGCATCTTCAATCTGGGGAACGCCCTCTACAAATCCGACGAGGTCGAGTCGGCGATAGATTCGTACAAAGAGGCTCTGAGGATCGACCCCGGCGACCTAGACGCAAAGCATAACCTGGAACTGGCCCTCAGGCGGCTTGAGCAGGTCGAACAGGAGCAGGAGCAACAACAGCCGGGACAACAGAGTGAAGACGACCCCGAGGCCGACGAGTCGCAGGCCCCCCAGCCCGGAGATCAGCAGCCCCAGGAGCGAGAGAGCGAACAGGAAAGCGGAGACGCTCCCGAGCAGCAGGACTCACCGGGCGAACAGCCTCAACAAGAGGAGCAGTCCAGGCAGGCCGAAACGACCGAGCTAACCGAAGAGCAAGCCAGACAGCTTCTGACGACAATCGGCGAGGAGACGGAGACGCTCCAGGACAGGTTGCAGAGAACCGTCGTGATCCCCGGAAGACCACCGGACCAAGACTGGTAAGCTCCTGCATGAGAAGGAAATCACATAAGACAGCGGCGTTTTCGATTGTGGCGGTCCTATTCGCCGTACTTGCCTCCGTCTCCGTGTACACCGCCTCTATCCACGCCCAAAGCCCACCTGTTCAGAGCGAAGTCGACAGGACCGAACTGACCACGGACGAAGTCCTGACCCTAACAGTGACCATCAGAGGTGAGGGTAGCATCTCCGCCCCGTTGCTTTCGGCCCTCGAAGGAGTCAACATCGTGGGCCGGAGCACAGTCTCGCAAACGACTCTTACCAACAACCAGTCGATCTCCGAGCTGGTCCACGAATACCGCCTCCGACCAACCGTCGATGGCCCCCTGACTATTGGCGCGGTCCGTGTGACGATCGACGGCCAAACTTACACGACGGACCCGATAACGGTCGAGGTGCATCCGGGTGTCTCGCGGCCCAGGACCGCACAATCGACAGCGCCGCCGGCCACACTGTCCACCGA
>JAQBTI010000106.1 GCA_027624995.1 Chloroflexota bacterium | reverse complement strand
AATCGAATGGGCCGTGCTCGGTCTCGATCCACGCCCCGTCGAAGCCGATGTTTCCCAGGACCTCGATCATGTTGGCCGTGTTCTGCCCGGATATGACGCTCGCGACCTCGCCCTGTTGGAGCTTCTGCTTGACTCGGTTCTTCCTTAGCTCTGCCAAAGTCCGCTCCCTGCATTGAAAATGTTGGTCTCGATCAAGTCGATACTCGCAGTCGTAGGCGTGGTTCCCTCCACGGCCCGCCCATTATAGGAGCGGCTGCTAGGGCCGTCAATTTAAGCCGAAACGACTTCATGGACATCCTCCCAGGGGACGGTTAGGATGGCCGTCAACGATGCCCTTGGGGGTCACGTGACAAACGACATCAAATTCTGCCAGCGCTGCGGCGAACGACTCATCACTGAGACGCTCCACGACCGAGAGAGACCGACCTGTCCCGGCTGCGGCCACATCGTATTCCTTGACCCTAAGCTGGCGGTAGTGGTCCTCGTCTCGCTGAACGGAAAGCTTGTCCTGGTGCGTCGGGCCATAGAGCCGGCGCTGGGTCGCTGGTCGTTCCCATCCGGTTACGTCGACCGTGGAGAGTCGGTGGAGGACGCCGCCGTAAGAGAGGTCCAGGAAGAGACTGGGCTGGACATCCGATTGACGGGCTTCCTCGGCCTCTACTCGGGCCGAGACAACCCCGTGGTGCTGGCGGTGTACTCGGCGGACGTCACCGGGGGCGAGATGGTAGCCGGAGTGGAGGCCGAGGACGTGGGGCTGTACGCGCCGGACGAGCTCCCCGATATGCCCTTCCCGCACGACGAGCAGATACTGTCCGACTGGAAAACGGGGAACGGCTAGCCCAGAACTATGCCCCGTACTTCGGAGACGTGGTCAAGGACGTAGTCCGGGCGCAGGCTATCCAGCGGCCATTGGCGGCCGAGGCGCATCCATGCGGTCTGCATCCCGACGCCCGACGCGCCCGCGATGTCGGCTTCGGGATTGTCGCCGACGAACAGCGTTGTATCGGCCTTCGAGTCGATCTTTGATAGCGCCACCTCGAAGATCCGAGGGTCGGGCTTTCTGAATCCTACATCTTCCGAGACCACCACCGCGTCTGTGAAACCTCCAGCCCCGGAGGCCCGCACTTTTGCCCACTGCATCTCCGAGCCGCCGTTGGTGACGATGCCGAACGGGATGCCTCGCGAGCGGAGGTCGCCCAGCAACCGCTTGGTCTCTGGGGCGAGGGGAAGTAGGCGCAGGTAGGTCTCTAAATAGAACTCGACGGCGTGGTCGGTATCACGAAACGTGCCCGGCCAGACTGAGAGCACCTCGGCGAACATCTCGTGACGGTCGCTCATGCCGCTCCGGTCGAGCTCGATGATCCGCTCCACCGCCTGGTCCTCGGTGGACACCCGCTGCATAGCGGTGGAAGACCGGTAAAGGTCGACACAAAACCGACGAAAGCCCGCGGCACGGTCGATAAGGGTATCGTCCAGGTCGAACAGCACCGCCTCTATCGGGCCGTGTTTGGGTGACACGGGATGCAGACCAGCGCCCGCCACCCTAGAGGTAAACACGCTGAACGTTGGTCGTCGGGAAGATGAACATGATGCGGCGAGGCTCGCTGCTGGCGTTCTTAAGCCCGTGTCTCCCGCCCGGGGGCGCCAGGAGAACGTCGCCCTTGTCCACCGTGCCGGACTCGTCGCCCAGGACGAACTCTAGCTGGCCATCCATCACATACATGCCTCCCCGTGCGTAGGATGTACATGCAGAGGGATCTCCTTCCCCGGCATGATGGTCAACTCGCCCATGTGAAGATAGCCCGAGCCGACATCGGCACTAACCATCGTGCGTCGTTTGAGGTCCGGGTCAGACTCGTCGAGAGCGACATCTGCCCATCTGAAGACGTTCGTCATGTTTACCTCCTGTTCTAAATCGATGCGCTCACATTTCTGGAAGAACTTTTAGGAACCTTTGACTACGTCAACCTCATCCCGGATGAGCGGCGGGTTCTCCAGTGTCCGGTGCACGGGACAGCGTGTGGCGATGTATGCGAGACGGTCTCTCTGCTCCTCGGACAGGTCGCCGGTGAGGACTATGTGGCGCCTTATCAGCTCGATACGGGTGTTGTCGTTCTCTTCGCAATTCTCGATGTCACGGCAGTGTACTCGCTCGTGGCTGCACTCAACGCTTACCGATTCCAGCGGCCAGCCTTTCCTCCGCACGTACAGGAGGATCGTCATGGCCGTTCAGGTGCCGAGGGCGGACAACAGAAGCTCATAGGGGCTCGGCCCGAGGTCGTCACCGTCGTCGAGGGGCTCATCAGCGACGAAAGCGTGGCTCGCGGTCACCACCAACTGCTGCATGTTTCCGAGGCTCTTTACGGTTACGGCTTCCATTCTTCCTCCATCTAAGATGCCCGACCGGACGGTTTCCGAACTATACCATCGGTCCGCTCCAGGTAGCGCAGGCGCAACAGGGCGGCGATGGCCACCAACGCCACGACTCCCAAGGACGAGAACCCCCACCGGAAGGAGTCGTCGGTCACGTCCAGGACGAGGCCCATCAGGATCGGGCCGACAATACCTCCCAGCAATCCCATGAAGGCCTGGACGGCCATCGTGGAGCCCAGGCGGTCCGGTTTGGCGACCTCCGTGACTCCTGTCGAGTAGATGGCCGAGTCCGCAGCGATAGCCCAACCATAAACGACGGCAATAGCCACGATCAACGGCCACGGGAAGTCGCCGGTCCAGCCGATGAGCCACGAGCAGGCCCCGCTCAACGCGAATATGGCGGCGGCAGAGGTCGGGCGACCCCAGCGGTCCGAAATCAGACCGCCCATTACCGGTCCCAGCGATCCGACGGTGAGTGCCAGGCCGCCGTAGGTCGCAGCCTTCACGATGGCGGCGTCGTCACCGACCCCGCGCCCCACGAGTACCGCAACTAGGAAGGCGGGCAGCCATACCCTCACGGCGAAGAGCACAGCGGCATGGAGGGAGTAGCCGAAAATCAGGTATCGCGTCGCGGCGTTCCTGAGTACGGTCAGGTCTATCCTGCCGGTGGCCGTCAGTCCCGGTTCAGTTCGATGGCGTCTCACCAATAGATAGGCTAGCGGCAGGCCTGCAGCAGACCCGAGGGCCATGAGGAGATAGGCCTCCTCCCAATCGAACTTGGCCATCAGCGCTCCCGTCGCGGCCAAGGACGCGCTATTGGCGAAGTACTGTGCTGTGACGAATAGCCCTATCGCCAGTCCCCGCCCCTGTTGGGAAAACCTCTCGGAGACTATACGCAAGCCAGGCATGTACATGCCCAGGAGTCCCACGCCGGCGACCGCTCTCACCAGTATGCCAGTGAGCATACCCTGGGCCAGCAGCGGAAACAGGATGTGTGCAACCACGGATATAACGGCCGAGCCGACGAATATGTGTCTGGGCTGCAGGCGGTCTGTCAGCGGGAGTATCAGAAGCGCTGATGCCGCGTAGCCCGCCAGGAACGCCGAGAAGACCAGTCCGGCTTGACTATTGTTCAAGCCCCACTCGGTCTTGATGTCTGGTATGGCGGCGATGTAGCTCGACGCCGGCAGCATGAGAACGAAGAGTGTGGCCGATATCGAGAGCAGCCACAGCCCGCCTCGCCGGTCAACTCCTGAAGGCCACGCGATCACGCTAGCCGCGTTTAACTGCCGCAAACTCTGCCTTTGCCATATCTCCGCGGACGCAGGCAATCTCGGGGGCCACGGTCAACGAGGGCCGCTTCGAAGTCTTGCCGACAAACTACTGGAGAAGGATGAGCAACTGCCGCGCCGGGACCACCAGGGCATCATCCTGCGTCAGGGCCAGCACCTGCTCCAGGTCGGCGGACGCCCTCGCGTTGTCCTCCAGCGCGGCATATAGCCGACCGCGGGTGAGATAGAGGCCGGGAACGTCCGGGTTTAGCTCAATGGCCGAGGTCACATCCTGGAGCGCAGCTCCAGAGTTGCCGGACTCGAAGTATACCTTGGCACGATTGAGATAGGCGTCGGTCAGTCCAGGATCAAGCTGTATAGCTTTCGAGAAGTCGAGAACCGCATCGTCTGGTCGCTGGTTGTCGGCAAACGTCTGACCTCTATAGTTGAACGCCGCCGCCAGCAGCGGGTCGAGCTCAATGGCTCTGTTGAGATCGACGATGGCGGCGACGTCCTGGCCATAGACGAAGTATATGTGCCCCCGGCTGGCATAGGCATCGGCTATGGCGGGATCGGCCTCGATAGCCTCGCTATAGGCCGCGTAGGCCTTCTCCAGGTTGCCCTGTTCTTCGAAGCGAAGACCTTCGTCATACCTCAGCAAGGCCTCTTCTTCGGGCGACCCGGAGCTTGAGCCACACGCCGTGGCGAGGAGTACGAAGAAAAGCACGACAATGGGTATACCGACCCTTGTCGGGGAATGATCGACGATGGTCGCGCGTATCTTGTTATTCATGACTCACTCAGTATATCGGAAGCGGGCCGGCGCCAACCCCGAACCAGTGCCAGGCAGGTTGACAGCCGCAACACCGCCGCTATCATACCTATTAGCGCAACAAACTCAAGGAGTCCAAATGAGACCCATAATGGAAGTCGTCGAAGAGTTGGGGTTGGATCCGACTGAGACCATTCCCTACGGACGGCACAAGGCAAAGATAGCGCTCTCGGCGATCCGAAGCGGGGGTAAGAGAGGCAAGCTTGTCGTCGTGACCGGGGTCACGCCCACAAGGGCCGGCGAGGGCAAGACCACAACCGTCGTCGGGCTGGCGCAAGGTATGGGAAGGATCGGCCGAAGCGTGGCCGCAACTCTCCGAGAGCCTTCGCTTGGTCCGATCTTCGGAATTAAGGGGGGAGGCACCGGCGGGGACAAAGCCAAGATAGTCCCCGAAGACGAGGTCAACATCCACTTTACCGGCGACGCGCACGCCGTCGGTTCGGCCCACAATCTCCTGGCCGCCCTGACTGATAACGCGGCACAGCGCGGTCAGGTCCCGGGTTTCGCGCCTAAAGACATCACCTGGCGCCGCGTGACCGACGTTGAGGAGCGGGCCCTGCGGACCGTCGTCACGGGCATCGGGGGCTCGGCCAACTCGCCGATGCGCGAGTCGGGGTTCGACATCGTGACCGCCTCTGAGGTTATGGCAGTACTTGCCCTGTCCTCCGGGCTCGAAGACCTGCGGGCAAGGCTGAGCCGGATCGTCGTGGGCTTCACCGGGGAGGGCAGTCCCGTAACGTCCGACGACGTCGGCGCAGTAGGATCGATGATGGCCCTCCTGAGGCACGCGATACTGCCAAACATCGTTCAGACGACCGAGGGCCAGCCTGTCATCGTGCACACAGGACCCTTCGGCAACATCGCCCACGGGTGCAGCTCGGTCGTAGGCGACAAGCTTGCTCTAGGCTACGCAGATTACGTCCTGACCGAGGCCGGGTTCGGTGCAGACCTCGGCTTCGAGAAATTCATGCACATCAAGGCCAGATTCAACGGCCTGGAGCCCAGCGCCGCCGTGCTGGTGGCCTCGGTACGCGCGATCAAGTCGCACGGCGGAGTCCGCGTGCGTGAGCTGGAAAACCCGAACGAAGACGCCGTCAAGAAGGGTGCGCCGATTCTGGAGCACCTGGTCCGGATGATCAAGTCGTTCGGCCTGCCCGTTGTGGTAGCGATCAACCGGTTCCCAGCGGACAGTCCCGCCGAGCTTGCGGTTGTCAAGGAGCGCGCGGAGGCCGCCGGGGCCCACTCGGCCGTGGAAAGCAGAGGCTTCGCCGAAGGCGGAGCGGGATGCGTGGAGCTTGCCGAGGCCCTAGTCTCGGCGACGGACGGCGATGCCCCGCAGATATCGTACCTCTACCCCACCGACGCCTCCATCGAGGACAAGGTCAATGCGCTGGCCCAGAAGGTCTACCGTGCCTCCGACGTCGACTGGGACGCCTCGGCGAGCAGGCAACTAAAGACGTACGAGGAGCTTGGCTGGGGCGCCCTACCCGTCTGCATGGCCAAGACGCACCTGTCCCTGTCGCACAATCCTCGTCTCAAGGGCGTGCCCAAGGACTACACCTTCGAGGTGTCCGACGTCCGAGCGTCCATCGGAGCGGGCTTCATATACCCCATCGCCGGGACGATGGTGACCATGCCGGGCCTGCCCGGGTCCCCACGCTCACTGGACGTGGACGCCGAGGGCAACATTCTGGGCCTGTGACGGTCTTGCAATGTAAGGGCACGGCATGCCCCTACGCCGTCGCAACATCGCACGGGTCGTTGTCAGCCCCTCTCCAGCCGCCTATAATGCCGTAAACGCGCATTCAGGACGGTGGACGTGCCCGAGTTCTTCAACGTGCTGGCCCCGGAAGAGGCTTTCGAGGTGCTGAGGAAGCACCTGTCAGTCCGGGTCGACTCCGAGCGGGTCTCCACCTCAAGGGCTCTCGGTCGAGTCACGGCCACGAACATCGTGTCGCCGGAAGATCTCCCGTCATTTCCACGATCTACGATGGACGGCTATTCGGTCCGCGCCGCCGACACCTTCGGGGCCACCGAGGGGCTCCCAGCCTACCTGGAGTTGGCCGGCGCAGTGCCCATGGGAGCAGCGCCCCAAGTCTCACTGGGCCCCGGTGAGGCATCCGGGGCCTTCACGGGCGGGATGCTGGCCGTCGGCGCGGACGCCGTCGTCATGGAGGAGCACACGCAGCGCGCGGGTGAAACGACCATAGAGGTGATGCGTCCGGTTGCTCCGGGCGAGAACGTCCTCCAGGTCGGAGAGGACGTACGGGTGGGTGACGAGGTCCTGCCGGCGGGGCATGTGATACGGCCCCAGGACGTCGGAGGGCTAACGGCCCTGGGCATCACCGAGATCGACGTTGCTCGTCGTCCCGTGGTGGTGATCGTTTCCACGGGCGACGAGCTGGTGCCGCCGAACGAGGCTCCCGGTCCGGGCCAGGTCCGTGATATCAACACCTATACCATCTCGGCCCTGGTCGAGAAGCACGGCGGCGTCCCGGTCCCCGTCGCGCTGGTTGAGGACGACTATGAGGCGCAGCGAGACGCGGCGGTCGGCGCGCTGGACAAGGGCGACGTCCTCGTCTTCTCGGCGGGCAGCTCCATCAGCAGCCGGGACCTGACCGCGTCGGTGATCGATAGCCTGGGGAGTCCCGGCGTGCTGGTCCACGGCATCTCACTCAAGCCCGGCAAACCCACCATAGTGGCGTTGATCGACGGCAAGCCGGCTTTCGGACTTCCGGGAAATCCGGTCTCTGCGATGGTGGTGTTCAACCTGCTGGTGCGCCCGACCCTGTATCTCCTGGCCGGCTGCGAAGAACCTCCTGAGCCGGCGACAGTGACGGCCCGTCTGGCCAGGGACGTGGCGTCTGTGGCTGGGCGCGAGGACCATGTTCAGGTGCGGCTGAACGGTACTGAAAACGGACGGCCGACCGCCGAGCCGGTCTTCGGAAAATCGAACCTTATCTATTCATTGGTCAGGGCCGACGGCACGATCACGGTGCCTCTGGACAAGGCGGGCCTGTACGCTGGAGAAGAGGTCGAGGTCAGGCTTTTCTAGAGCCATCTCACCGCGAAGCACGCGGGAGGACGCAGGGGGGGAAATACTTGCCGACATCTCTGCGCTCTCCGCGTTCTCTGCGGTAGGAGATCCCTCATATGGCAACGAAAAAACACGGCAGGCGGTACTACCTGAGCGACATCCCTCTGGCCGAGGCCATCCAGAGGTTTCATGAGGCCCTGGAAGGGGCAGGCGCGCTTTCGCGCTCGCCTGCGGAAGAGGTCTCGCTGGAAGGGGCCGTCGGCCGGGTT